>JAQUQP010000005.1 GCA_028716025.1 bacterium
CGTTAATCAGAAGAATTTACTCCCATGTGAAGGAATTGCCCGAAGAAAAAGTCAGAAACAAAGGAGCTTTATTTAATCATCTAATACAAAAACTATGCGCAAACCAAAACGATCCCAAAGAATCTTAAGCCTCGACCCTGGTACGCGTTATTGGGGGTGGTCACTGCTCAGAGGTGAAGAGCTATACGACTCTGGAGTAAAAACCCTAAAGACCAATGGCTCTTCCAGATCGAGACTGGTTGAAGCCAGAAAAGTATTTAGCAGGCTGCTGGAAAATTATGCTCCCCACGTGTTGGTCTTGGAAAAACCGTTCTTTTTCTGGTCGAAGCAAAGTAATCTGCTAAACGTAATTATTGAAGAGCTTAAAAATATGGCCAGAAGAAAAAAGATTAAAATCTTTGAATTCAGTCCAAGGACAGTAAGAAAAGCAATCTGCGGAGATGGCAATGCTACAAAGGTGGATATGGCTAAAGTCTTGGCAATGAGATTTCCTGATTTGGTGGTCAGGTTAAATCAAGATAAAAAATATCAAGAGAGGTACTGGCATCATTCATTCGATGCCGTGGGGCTGGGGGTGTGCTGTATTAAAAATTCATAATAGAGAAAATATGCGGTCATTTTAACAATTTATTATTGTAGAATGCTAAATTGACAAAAGGACAATTAGGTGTTAATCTTATTTAGGTTCCTTACAATAAAATCTGTAATAATTCGGAAAAGTTTATAGCTATTTTGTCTCTTCTACTGAAAAAATAGATTCGTTTAGAAAGCAGGGTAAGGAAATGGGAAAAGAGAATTTGACTAATTTGGTTTTAAAAGCTCAAAGGGGAGACTCCCTTGCAATCTCTGAGCTTTATATTATAACTAGACAAATGAGTAGGGCAAAAGCTAAATCGCTTAATAGATCGATTGACCAAGCTAAACTCGAAGATGTAGTTTCTCAAACAATTGTAAATGTCATGCGAAAGCTTAATACATTAAAAACCCCTTTTGCTTATGCTGAATATGTTAGGAAAGCTTTAATAAATCAGCTTATTAATTTATCCGAACAAGAAAAGCGTTTTCCGCCATTAGAGCCATCTCCTGAACTGGAAGAGAAAGAAAATTTTGAAGAAATATTAGGAAGAAAGGGGATATTTGATAACCAAAATCCCCATCAAGAGTATATCGTAAAAAATGAGCAATACTTACCCAAAAAGATAATTCCCCCGTTTTGCTTAGATAGCAAAAAAAGCACTTTTTATGAAGAAAAACGCATTAATGATTATGAAAATACTCTGAACATGTTAATTAAAAAATATGAGAAAGCTGATTTTGGTGATGATATTGAAATTGTAATAAATGGTCTTATAAGACTGCGGACCAAACTCTTGACAATTAAATCTCCTTACAAAGCTTATAAATATCTTTTGGGAAAAACAACATCCTATTTGGCTTGGGTGCTAATGAACAAAGGCGAGCTATTGGGATTCAACGGCGCCATTGCTTTATTCAACGAATCAGCGAAATTATGGCATGATTTAAAAGATGCACTAGAGGAAGTAAATGCCATAGAAATGATAGGCGTTTGTCATTATATGTTAAATGACGTAGATACTGCTATAGACTACTATAAAAAGACGGAAAGTATTATAGATGATAAAAAATTGAAAGGACACAGGAAAAGCGGACCTGCTATTGATTTTGCCATCGCCTACACCAAAATGAACGAACTTGATCTGGCGGAAAAGAATGCGCGGAGGGGTTTGATTCTTTGGGAAATGAATGGCGTTGAATTTGGATATAAGACCGCTCAGTTAAAATTAGCAGTAATTCAAATAAAGAAAGGAGGATTAAAAAATTATAATTTGGCTTATTACAATATTAAAAGTAGTCTGAAAGATGTGTCAAGCAACGAATGGCTTTATCAAACCAAAGGGAATATCGCTTACTCTCAACTTTATTTCGCCATAAAAGATCAAGAAAATTTCCTTAAAGCAATCTACCAAGCAGAACACACTGCTAAAGCGTGTCATTTTTACGACCGTCTTGCCGTTATCCGATCAATAAAAAATCAAGCCGAACAATCAAGATTTATCTAATCTACTTTCCCATCCTGAGTAATCCTTTCCTTTATCTCTTAAAATCAAAACAAAAGAGCAATTTTAAATGCCTATTTTCCTTTCTATTTAGGCAGTAATTGCTTTATTTTCAATCTACTTGTTCTTTAAAATTATTTATAAGGAGGTGATTTTATGCCAAATGAGGAAAATAATTCAGAAAGCTCTGATCTTTCCGATTTCTGGTATAACCACTGGTTAAATTATTGGTTAAATCGTTATTATTTAGCCCGTAGAAAATGCGGATATGACAACAATGCCGATTTGTGTAAAGTAAATTATGGTGCCTATATCTTAAGTTTCAAGCATTGGCTCCAAAACAAGGAATCTCGCTTGAAGTTGTCTCACCGGATACAGAAATTACTAATTGAGCACATAGTCAGCTGTAGTAGTTGCCAAAAGATTTTCCTAAACGATCTTTGTTATTGTTTAGACGTTCAAACGGGCAAATATCTACCTGATTTCCGCATTTGGGTTAAAAATCGTAAGCCTGGAGATAGAAGCATGCCTCCAAATCATGTCCAATCTTTCATTAACCATTTGGAAACCTGCGAGTATTGTTTGGGGCAAATAAATGAATACCAGTTTTTTTATTTTTATTCAAACTGGTTCAAAAAGCAATTTCCCAATTATGAGCTAATTTACGCGTTAGAAAAACTGCGTAATGGATAAAAGGAAACAGAAAAATAATGTCTGAAAGGATAAGTTTATAATAAAACTTATCCTTTTTTTATTGTCGTTTTTTCGGAATAAATATAGGCTTGTTTGTCTTTTCTTTTGCAAGAGAAAATATCCAAAGGAGTTTCATCACTTATGATGGCCTGGTAAGCCGCGAGCAAATATTTCTATAAGAGAGGAGGAAAAGCGATGGAGAAACACATTGTCGTGAAAGTTTCCGGCGCGCGCGAGCCGCTTGACGTGACCATTCATCCCGGAACTACGGCCGCGGAAGTGTTGCAAGCTTTGGGTTTGCCTGCCAGCGTGCTTTTAACTAGAGATCCTGCCGGACAGCCATTCGGCGCAGACGAGGTCGTTTTTGAATCGCTGGAAGAAGGCGCAAAAGTGTACGCCGCTCCGCCAATGGAAGTGGGGAAATAAGAAAAACAGCCGGGTCACCCTTTTAACGGGGTGGCCTGGCTTGAAAGAAGGTCAAAATGAGTATTTTTAAAACTATCTCAGAGGAAACGAACAGAATCGTATTCTGGATTTTGGAAATGCGTTCCAAAGCCGTAACTGAACAAAATCAATATCCCAATCAGTACGCCAGCGCATGTATAAACGTGAGACCAAGCGCCATACCCTATCATCAGGAAAAGGGCTGGAAAGATAGAGGCAATCTAATTGAAGGCTGGTATCGGTGCCGTTATGGAGCTTGGCAAGGCAAAGTGGAAAGAACTCCTTCCGGCAAGCTTAAGTTCTACATATTAAAACCGCCAGCGGAACTAAAGCAACATTCGCACTGGAAATGTTTTCACCATACCGGTGACGGCGAGGAGTATTTTATCCATTTCAGCAAAGACCATCACAGCCTTGATGGAGGAATTATGGCCGTGCAAAGAATCTTAAACGAAAGTTTCAACAGGAGGTAGAAGATGGATACTATTAAAATTACCATCAGTAAAATTAAGGGAATTCTCAATCATGAAATCACCTTTTCGCGCAAACAATCGGAAGCATTGATTGATCTTCATAAGGAATTTGGCGCTTTTGCCACCAGCTTTGAGCGTTCTTTGAGGGAAAGAAATGCTTCCCTCAAATTCAAGGTCAGTTCCTTGTTTCTGCAAGACTCATACGAGTACCTGATCTCATCGCCAAACGAGGTAATACACTTGGTAACCGGCATGGAATTAGATCATGGAGTTTTTGTCATGAACAAATTGGAAAAGGTTAAATTCTCTTCAAATCCCGTAGGCGCTAAAGCGGATATGGCTGACCTTTTGCCAAAGCTGACGGAAATAGACGAGAGGTTCGGCCATTTGCTTTTGGGCGTGTTTCACTCTCACCCTTTTCAAGGAATTTCGGGAACGCAACCTTCGGGAACGGATAAAAACCTGCAAAAGAATCTGGAGGCTTCCGGTTACGAAGCCATACAGGCCATTTTTTCCAGTGACGGGTATTTCAGATTTTTCAGCAACCATTTGACGTTTGAAATAGAAATCTACGGTAAGGGAGTGGAAAAAATAGAAGGAGGTAAAAACCATGAGGAGATTTATAAACTGGTTAACGCCCAAAAGAGAAGGCTATAGGGTATATCAGACCAAAGCATTAAAAGGATCGGCCAATGCCGGAGAAGTGTTTGACAGGCAGTCCGGTATTCCCGGCTTCAGTCAAGAGAAACTGTCTGCCTCAAGAATCATCTTGGTTGGCGCGGGCGGGCTGGGGAGTGAAATCGGCGAAGGATTGGTAAGAAAAGGGGCGGGATTAATAAAGATATTTGATCCTGACGTAGTTGAACCTTCAAATCTCAACCGGCAACTCTTTTTTGAAAAAGACTTATACAAAAACAAAGCCATAAGCCTTGCTAAAAATCTTTCCCAAATGGGCTTTGGCAAAACAAAGCTTATGGCTTATCCCTATTCCTTTGAAGATGCTTTTACTCGAAACGATGATCTTACGTGCTCTTTGGCCATAGTTGGCGTGGATAATAATCTATGCCGGGTCAGTGCCGCGAAATACTATTATGAAAAAAGAATACCGGTAATTTTCACCGCGGTCTCGGAAGACGGCAATGCCGGATATGTTTTTGTCCAAGAATCAAGGGCAGACAAATCCTGTTTTGGCTGTCTTAAGCCAGAAGCGATAAAAGAAGTGGAAAGTGGAACTCATCGCTTCCCCTGCCCGGGCACGCCAGCAATTAAAGATATTCTAAAAACAGTTGCCGGGCTGGTCATTTTTGCCGTAGATACCTTGTTAATGGAACGGCACTCAGAGTGGAATAATAGAGTGATTTATCTGGACGGCAGCGTTCCATCTGGAAGCGCCATAATAAGAAGAAAAGAGAACTGCCCTTTGTGCGGATCTCGGAAATGATTTTGTAAGATATAAGGATGTCCATAATGCTATTGGAAAAACTCCTGATTAACATTTATGATTACGCAAGAGAGAAAATTGCCAAGAAACCGACTTTTTCAAGTGCGGACTTGCCTTTGGGTGAAGCTCAAAAGTTATATCAACGTGACAAAAGTGAAAAATTGTATCTAACCCCGGACAAAAGAGCAAAACACCTGTATCTGATAGGAGCTTCTGGCAGCGGTAAAACCACCCTGATTGATAATTTTATCAGAGACGATGTGTTGCGTGGCCGCGGTTTTTGTCTTTTGGAACCTCATGGCGATTTGTCGGAAAACGTTTCCAAATTTCTAGCGGCTTTTTGGAGCAGGCAGAATAATAGAGATAAACAAAGAATTTCCCGCAAGACGGTATTGATTGAGCCTTTTAATCCTGAAGCGGTGGTTTCCTTTAATCCTTTGGAAGTTTTAGAAAACAATCAGGTTTACCCGAATATCTTGGAACTTGTTCAGGTTTTCAAACAACGCTGGGAGGATTGCTGGGGGCCGCGCATGAGTGAGTTGCTTCGCGCCAGTTTGGTGACTTTGGCGGAAAATAAACTCACACTTTTGGAATGTCCTCAACTCTTGACCAATACGAGGTTTAGAAATTCTCTGTTGGATAATTTGGAAAATGAAGAGATAAAAGAGTATTTCATTCAGCGGTATAACAAACTGCGCGAGGCCGATAAAACAAAATACAGAGAACCCGTGCTCAATAAAGTCTTGGAATTTTTAACTGACAAAAACATTCGTTATGCCATCGGCCAGACAAAAAGTGCCTTAAATTTCAGGCAGGCAATGGATGAAAGCAAGTGGCTCATATTAAACTTCTCAAAAGGCCGCTTAAAATCAAATGCCCTGCTTTTGGGAGGACTCTTCTTGGCCAAGTTGCAGGCAGCCAGTTTGTCGCGGGTTGATCTGGCGTATGAAAAACGCACCGCCTTCACCATATATCTTGATGAGTTCCAGAATTTTATAAATCAGGAAGAAGGCGGAGACATTGAGACCATGCTTTCGGAATCACGCAAGTATGGGTTGAGTCTGGTTATGGCCCATCAGAACCTTGGACAGGTTGACCAAAAACTTCTTGGAGCCATCCTTGGAAACGTGAGCACAATTATTGTTTTCCGGATCAGCAGGAAAGATGCGATGACTCTTGCCCCGGAAATCAATCCAAACGAGAAGGATAAGCTAATTGATGAATTAATCAATCTGAAAGTCGGTCAGGCTTACATCAAAGTTAAGGGTGAACCGGCGCGTTTGGCGCAATTGCCTTATCAGGGAACATTTCATGTTGACGAGACAATTCTAAGAGCCTTTAAAAAGGATAATGCTTTTTACCACGGCCTTAGAGCTGGGGAAGTTGAAAGAGAAATTCAGGAGCGGCATAGAAAATTGGGACTTAAGCCGGCAGGCGCGCAAAATAGGATTGAAGTTAAAAGAAACAGGATTCAAAGAACAGAAATAGTAACCGGAGAGGAAGAAGGCCAAAATGAGTGGTAGAAAAAGTCCCTTTAAAAGAGCCAACAATAATTTTACGTTGCAAATTCGAGACAAAGAGCTTTTTGTTTCTCTTTGTCGGTATGAATATTTAACCAATGACCAAATTAAAGCTCTCTTTAACTTTGGTTGCTTGACCAGAGTAAATACCCGGTTAAGAAAATTATATGACAACAACTATCTGAGCAGGGCATATATCAGCAATCTTTGCGGCCAAGCCAAGATCGTTCATTTTATTGGTCCGGAAGCAGTGCCAATAGTAGCCGAAAAATTAAAGGTTGATCCTTTAATAATCAAAAGGAAGCGACAAAGACTTTTAAAAGCGAAGGAATCAGTCTTGATTCGGAGCCTTTTAATCAATAAAGTCAGATTGGCTTTTGAGCTGGCTGAGAGATATAGGCCGGAGATAAAGATGAATGAATGGAAACAAGTGGCGCTTAAAGGAGACAGTACATTTTATCCAGAGGCCTATTTTGCTTATCAATATAATGGCAAAAGGTATAACTTCTTTCTGGAAATTGACCATTCTATCAGAAGCGGTAAAGCGTTTAAAGACAGATTGCAGAAATACCTGAAATATGGAATGGAAGGATATTTTAACCGACAGTTTGGTTTTAACTTCTTTCGGGTCTTGTTTGTCTGCTCCAGTCAGGATCGTTTAAAAACTCTCTTTAACATTACCAGCCGGTTGACAGACCGCATGTTTTGGTTTGCCACCATAGAGCAAATGACTTCGGAAAACGTCTTTAACGCCATCTGGCTAAGACCAGGGAAACAGGAAAAACATTCTTTATTG
Source organism: bacterium (assembly GCA_028716025.1). Next base: position 7,446 of record JAQUQP010000005.1, read on the forward strand.
GAGGTGAACTGATGAAATACTGTGCTCATTGTAAGAGGCTTAATCTGGGAGATCCCGTATTCTGCCAGTACTGCTCACATTCATTTAACGTTCGCATCTGCCGGGGTTGCGGGCACGTGAATCCGACAGATGCCTTGGCTTGCCGCAGATGTGGCCGGACCAATCTTTCGGAGCCGTCAGGAAGGTCATCAATCTGGCCATTGTTTTTTAAGATTCTTTTCTGGCCGGTGGTTATTATAATGGCATTCAGCTTAGTTAAAGCAATGCTGGCGAATCTGCAAGCATTTGCTCCGCTAGTCATTATGGTGGGCTTATTCGCCTTGACCTATAGTTTCCTGCCGGAGATCGTCAAGAAGCTGATCAGAGGAATACTGAAAGGCCTTAAAGGCTTGTTCATAAAAAAAGATGATAATATATAGGTATAACAGGGATTGAGGTTTTTAATAACTTATTGAAAATAAAAGGGAAAATGAATAATCGGGTAGTGTTATAAAAACACTAGGCCAAACATCAGGTAAATCCCATAGTCGAGGCAATAAAAATGGAAAGCCTGGAAGGTAAAAATCAGAATAGGGAGATAAAAAAGAGGCTGATCAATATCAGCGAGCTTTCTCTGCTTTTGGGGTTGAGCACTAATACCATTTATACTTGGGTCTCCCAAAAAAGGATTCCTTACGTCAAGTGCGGTCGGCTGACCAAGTTTGATGTCAGAGAAATAGACAAATGGATTACGGAAAACAGCGTATCTCCCAAAGTTTTCTTTTGACGAAAGCCATTAGATTATGGTATATATTTCTGTTACAAAAGGTGGTTAAAGATGGGCATTATTAAGAAAGGCGATAACTGGTTTCTGGATTATAGGGCTTACGGCCGGCGCAAGCGGGAAAAGGTGGGACCTAATAAGAGATTGGCCGAGACTGCTTTCAAAAAAAGGAAAGTGGAGATTGCCGAAAACAGGTTTTTGGACATCAAAAAGAAAAGCAGAGTCCTGTTTGAAGACCTGGCCAAGCTTTATCTGGAATATTCCAGGACCAACAAGAAATCCTTTGAAAAAGGCGACAAGCACAACCTGAAAAACCTGCTATCTTTTTTCCAAGGGAAGTATTTGTCTGAGATTACGCCCTTGCTGGTGGAGAGATACAAGAGTCTAAGGAAGCAAGAAGTTTCCGGAGCTTCGGTTAACCGGGAATTGGCCTGTCTCAAGCACATGTTCAATAAAGGCAAGGAATGGGGCAAGGCGAGCGACAATCCGGTGACCAAGGTGAAGCTCTTTAAAGAGAATAATAAAAGGATAAGGTATTTAGAGTTAAAGGAGATAAAGAGTCTCCTTGACGTTTGCTCAAAGCATTTAAAGCCGATCGTGATTACGGCCTTAAACACCGGCATGAGGAAAGGCGAGATATTAGGGCTTAAATGGAAAGACTTGGATTTCAAGCAGGATTTTATCTATTTGGAACACACCAAGAATAATGAACTGAGAGAAATACCCATGAACAAGGTCTTGAAAGACACTCTTTTGAGCATAGAGAAGAATCCCCTAAGCGAATATGTATTTTGCGACAAGGACGGGTCTTCTTTCAAAGAAGTGAAGAGATCTTTCGGCACGGCCATGAAGAAAGCGGGAATAAAGGATTTTCGGTTCCATGATTTGAGGCACACTTTCGCTTCGCACCTGGTGATGAACGGGATTGATCTACTAACCGTGAAGGAACTTTTAGGACACAAAAGCATTGAGATGACTTTGAGGTATGCTCACCTTTCTCCCAATCACAAACGGAGAGCGGTAGAGCTTCTGGGAGCTAAAATGTGCGAGCAAGTGGACACTTTTTGGACACCAGAGCCAAAAGACAGTGAAACGGAAAATGAGGGGGTTGGTGAAATCCCTTTATATATCAACGGAATTAACAATTGCGCCCTTAGCTCAGTTGGATTAGAGCGACTGACTACGAATCAGTAGGCCACAGGTTCGAATCCTGTAGGGCGCGCTTTTTAGTGCGAATAAAAACCGAATGATAACAAATAACACTAATATAAAATTCATGAAAGAGGCTTTAAAAGAAGCCCGTAAAGCTGCGCTTAAAAACGAAGTACCAATAGGCGCTGTCGTGGTATATAAAGGTAAAGTGATCGGGCGCGGGCATAACCTGCCGGTCAGGAATAACAACCCGACGGCTCATGCAGAAGTATTAGCATTAGGGCAGGCAGCAAAAAAAATCAAGAATTATCGTCTTTCAGATGCAGATATGTATGTGACTATAGAACCCTGTGCCATGTGCGCCGGGGCGATGGTTTGGGCCCGGATCAGGAACCTGTATTTTGGGGCCAGAGATCCAAAAGCAGGGGCTTGCGGCAGTGTGTTTAATATTACTAATAATAGGAAACTGAATCACCGCGTTAATATACACCATGGAATTCTGGAAGCAGAGAGCCGTAAGATTATCCAAGAGTTCTTTAAAGAGAAGAGAAAAAAGTAATGGAAGGGTGGCCGAGCTGGTCTAAGGCGCCAGTCTCGAAAACTGGTATGGTCGTAAGGCCATCGTGAGTTCGAATCTCACCCCTTCCGCCATAATAAACTTTTATGAAAATATAGAATGCGCTAAGATAGCTAAATGTGCGGCATAAACTTAGTCACCTTGTTAGCTTGTGAAAGCGTGACTGATATGGCTCCGCCCAAAGGGGTGACCCGCCAAAAAGATCGGCGGGCAGGCAGCGAAGGGATAATAAGTCTGGCAAAAAAGTGTTTTTTTGCAATCATTTACCTTGCTTGCTTGTGGAAACATAACATAACGGAGTTATGCAAGGGGGTGACAGTGAGTGTCGCCTAACAACCTTGATAAAATTATAAAACATTTCGACCGAACGTCAAGAGGGGGAAAGGTTATTTCCCCCTATGAAGCGGAGCGAACGAAGTGAGTGAGCATTGGAGAGATGGCCGAGTGGTTGAAGGCGTACGCCTGGAGAGCGTATGTGGGGGTGACCTCACCCAGGGTTCGAATCCCTGTCTCTCCGTATTTTCTCTTGAGGGATTCGAAGCCGACCCGAACGCTGCCAGTGGCAGATGAGCGTAGCGTAAGTGAGGGCGGCCGGCTTCGGAGGAGGACGGAACAGACGGGGGAGAAGGAATCCCTGTCTCTCCGTATTTTCCTTCAAGATAAAAAGGGTTGCGTTATTGGGAAAATATGATAAGTATTATATATAGGTAAATAAAAGAGAAGGCTTTCATTTTTGGAGGTCATATGGTTGATAAAAGAAAAGGCAGTCATCAAGGATTTTCATTGGTAGAGCTGACAATGGTCATAGCTGTTATGGGAGTCCTTTTTATGGGTATTATGGCCTTGATCCAGTATTCCACAAAAGGCATGTGGTTCATTAAAGGTGGTATGGAAATGACCAGTAAAGCCAATGAAGCCATGACCTTTATTAACCAGGATTTCAAAAATGCTAAGGCTAGTAGTATGGGAGCTTTACACAGAAATCCTGGTTTGGAAGAACCACCGCAGTTAGCTAATACCCCGACAGGATGGGCGGTTCTTCCGGCAGATGTGACCAGGATGGGATATTCGGGATCGAATATTAAAAGCGGTTTATTGAGCGTTAGAATAAGGAACGGTGCTACATATACCAGTGAACAATTTAATGTACCTGCGAATCGCAATTTTATACTATCCAGTTGGATTAAATATCCAGGCCGGATGAACTTAGTAAGAGCGTCTGACAATACTAATCTGACCGGATTAGTAGCAAATACCAATGCCTACTGGACACATTTGTCCAGTACTGTTGCTTTTGGATCTGCCCAAACCGTAAAATTAAATATTTCCGTAGCACCTCCGAGCTGGGCAGTATGCAATACGCCGTTACCCCCGGGTATGGATAAAGATATCACAGAAATGATAGCTTATAAAGGCAGGGTCTATGTTGGCGGATGGGAAAATGGGGCAAGTTATAGCTATTCCGGCACAGATGGAAGGTACGAAGGTAGCGTCTGGTTCGGCATTAACCCGCATGTTACGTCAATAGGTGTTTTTGATACAGATGGTCCTGGAGCTCGAGAGGAAGAACTTATGTTCTGCGGCGGGTTCTGGGACTGGGGCAATGCCAGATCCTGGCATCAATGGCAGATATTTTATAATCAGGGCAATGGACCTGGTACTTGGCAGTTAGGATGGCCGTTAGTTGGTGAATATCCCCAATGGAATGGCGGCCCTCCGGGACCTGACAGTGGATGGGGTGTGGGCAGGCATTTTTTCCACTGCGGGGCGTCCTATAATGGCAAACTCTATGTGGGAACAGAGGGAGCTAGGGATCTCGCTGGAGGTCCTTTTTTTGGTGAGGCCAGGGTGTATGACCCGACTGGCCCAGTAGGAGGGAAATGGACTTTATTATTCATCACTCCGGATCTAATGGTTACCTCTGTTTGTGTATACAACAATTTATTGTTTATCGGTACTGCTAACAGTTACGGGAGTTGGCATGTCCCGGCAGGGGCGGGCCAGGTGTATATACATGATATACTCAATAACATTATGATAGGCGGAGGTGTTTCACAGCAAGCCCTGGCAAGTTATCCTTTTAATATGGTTGTATTTAATGGTGGTACCGGTGATAAACTGTATATCGCCGCCGCAAACCTTTATATTTATGACCAGCCCACGAATACATGGTCAAATATTTCAACCTTGGGTTCTGTTTCTTCTGTCTGTGTTTATAATAACAGATTATACGTTGGCAATTGGGCAGGAAATATTTATTCCAGTCTTGATGGAGTGACCTTTACGGCAGAGCCTGGCATAGGACAAACGGTCAGGAGATTCTGTGCAAATAGCGACGGGTTATTATATTCAGCTGGGGCTAATGGCGTATGGGGAGCTCCTACGGTAAGGGTTTTGATCAATGAAGCTTATTTTGACGATGTTTCTTTGTCTCCTGAACAAGTTGTATTCGATAGTTCTACCGTGGTTAATGGAGTAGATAATGTGTACACCTATTATACTAGTAAGGGCACTGATATAACAGATTATAACCGTTTTAGGTTCTACCGGTTGAGGTATGATACGCCTAGCAAGAAGCTATTCCGGGAAACCAGCTCTGATGGCGGGACGACCTGGTTGCCTCAAGGATTAAGTTCCGATGGGACTATCTGCGAAAGAGTGAAACGGTTCAGTATTATTAATCATAACCAAGAGTCTTTTGAATTAGAATTAACCCTGGAAATAGATGTGGGATCAGGCAAAAAGAAAGAATATATGTTACGCTCATCAGTCACCCCTGGAATATCATAGCCCTGAATTTGGGATGACGAAAGAGCCCCGGCAGCTTAGGGAAGAAGATATGTGTAATAGCTGGTGATGCATAAGGCAACGCCAGCTATTTGCACTTATTTTAGCTTATTTTCCGGCCAAAGAGGCGTTGATATACTGTGGATTTAGTGGTATATTTATAGTAGGGGGAAGACTATGAAAAGGGCACTTAAAAGAAAAAAACTGGGCCAACAAGCTGGGTTTACTTTATTAGAAATATGTATTGCAATCATGATTTTAGGGTATGCTATGATCATAGTTGCTCGGCTTTTTGGCTCGGTTACCATGTCTGCCAAGGCCAGCGAGTTTGAAACCCTGGCCAGTAACTTTGCCCGGGCTAAGATGGAAGATTTAATAAACCGGGAATATGATTCTTTGCCGGAGGGTTCCTGGACTCCGGATGTATGGACCGTAGACGCATCCCAGGCCCTGGCTCAAAAAGGAGTGCTGAATTTTACCCGGCAGGTAAAAATATCCTATATGAAAAATATAGGCGGGATATTAACTATATCAGCGACTGATGAAGGCCTCAAACAGGTAGAGATAAAAGTAGCCTGGAATGAACGCGGGAAAGTACGGGAGATCGATTATACAAGCCTGGTAGCGCGTGGAGTGTAACATAGGAGGTGTCTTATGAAGAATAGACAGCCTAAACATTCACCAAGCTTACAGGGATTTGCTAATGTGGCTCTTCTGGGTGTGCTCATGATCGTTTTTTTTATTGGCATGACTATTGTTTTTATGGCCCAGAATGAAAGTAAGAGATCAGTTAAAAGTCTGCGCTCTAGTGAGACTTTATTTATAGCCGATGGCGGAGTAGCCAAAGCTATTTGGGAATTTGTGCAGAGCGATACTTATGGCGGGGAAAGCAATACCGCTCTGGGTAAAGGCACCTTTAGCATAAGTGTCGCCAATTTAGGCGGTAATCAATATGAACTGCTTTCTACCGGTAGGATCAATATCAATAGCCTTGCCGTGACCAAGAAGATCAAAGCAGTTGTGGCCAAGGACCCGGTTTCAGAAATATTTGATTATTGTTATTTTATTAATAATTGGGGTTGGTATTGGGGCCGTGACATTACGGCTGTCGGGGATATTCGTTCTAACGGCAGGTTTGATTTTGTGGATGGTCCTAAAGTAGAAGGAGATATTTACGCTGGTGAAGAGATAGATGATCATGGAACTCCGGTCAGGGGGATTGGCGGTGATCCCGAGCATCAACATGAATACGCTGAAAAACTGCCAATGCCGAACTTGCAGTCCCTGGATTATTATGAGCAAAAGGCAATTGCTTCCAGTGGGACGATAGTAATAGATGGTAACACGATCATTAATAATGTCTATGGCGATGATGCCGGCGAAAGTGGTAATATTGTTTTAGTGGGGACTTCTTCTGATCCGATCGAGATCAACGGGACTGTAGTAGTAAGAGGGGATTTGATTATTAAAGGGAAAATATCCGGCCAGGGAGCCATTTATGCCGGCAGGAATATCTATTTGGCGGATAATGTGGAATATGCTAATGCTCCCTCCAGCCCGCGTCCGGCATTGGGGCAGACCAAGGACCAGTGGGTGGAAGCCCAACATGATAAAGATCTGGTCGCTTTTGCCGCTAAAGAAAGTGTGATATTGGGAGATTATACCAAATCCTCCCACTATGGATACAGTGGTAGTGATCCCTGGTATTCTGACCAATATTTAATGGATATGGGCAGTGAAGATGTGGGTGTAGATGGTATACCGGACACAGGGGATGCCGGGGAAAATGATGGTATGTTTGATGCTGAACATGAGGATGTTGATGGGGATGGTACTTTTGATAGTGATTATACATGGAACGATGTGCAAACCCAAGTGCCAATAACATCTTTTGATAATCTGCCTAGCGGGATCACGAGTTATAGCGACTTGGCCTCTAACAGCGTCAACAAGATAGAAGGGATCTACTATACGAATCATGCCTGGGCAGGCCGGACTGGCAATGCGGTAAAATTTAATGGATCAGTGATCTCTAAAGATGAAGCGATCATTTACCGTAATGGACTTACTTTCAACTATGATGAACGGGCGCATAGCAGGTATAATAGCGATCCTAACCGGTTTATTGATCTTGGTTTGCCACGGGTACGCGGAGTATATTTAATATCCTGGCAACAAGTGGAATAGGGATAGGAGATTTTAATGAATGAACTAAAATCCTTTATATTAGGTATGGCCAGTGTAGCAGTTATATGTTTCAGTACCCAGCCGCTTTTCGCTTTGCGAGAGGTTGAACCGGCAGCCGGCCAAAGCATTAGTCAAGCGATCAGCCAGGAAAAAGTATTACAAAAACAGATTGTAACTGAAAAGAAGATGTTGCAGCAACCACGAGTTACAAAACCTTTGCCTAAATCTTTACCGATGCCAACAAAAGAAGAAATGCAAACTAAAGCCATACTGGCTGGATCCCAGATACCGGCTGCTGCGCCTGTTGACGGTGATCTAAAAAAGATACAGCAAGACATACCAGGAAGTAAGGCAGCGACAGAATCCCGGGCTAAAGCTCTAAAAGGTGCGGCAGGAGGGAATAATCCTATTTATGGTATTGCCGGGGTTATACTAGTTCTTTTGCTTATTATCGGAATGATTATTTTGTTTAAACAAGCATATGGTAAAAAGGAAGAAGGCAACGCCCTGGTTTTTTCCGTAGTAGTTATTTTAGTCATTTTTATAATCGGGGCCAGCGTAGTGTTCTTAAGTGAGAATGAAACCAGAAAAACAGTTCAGAGCAGCAAGCAAAACGCGGCTCTTTATATCGCTGATGGCGGGATCGAGAAAGCAATGTGGGAACTTAATCGTTCTACCGGTTATGAGGGCGAATCTAATATCCCTTTAGGAAGCGGCACGTTCACGGTTGTAATTAGTACTCCGGCCGGCAATCCTAATCAGCGGGAAATCGTGTCTACCGGGCAGATTGGTTTATCTCGGAGAAAGATAAAGACGTTATGCGAAAAAATACCCGGTACTATTACTGTCAATAGCGCTTTAGCCTGCGGCGGCAACGTGAATATGGGTGGAAATGCCAGCGTTGCCGGAGGTACATTAACCGGGATTTTAGTACCGGTTGGCTGTTCTGTAAGTACAGCTGGAGGATCTATAGTAACTGGTACCCCATCAACAGGAAATGCTCCTTTCCCATCATTTGAAGATGTCTTTGGTATGACTATGGCGCAAATGGAGGGATTTGCCACTAATAAATACACTAATCCCGGCAATAATCCTGTCTGCTCTGGAATCACGTGGGTAGACGGGGATCTGAAAGCCACTACGTCCAGCTGGAGTGGCACGGGTGTGCTTATTGTAAATGGTGATTTTGATATGAGTGGAGGGAATTTTACCGGGGTAATCTATGTGGTTGGCACTTTCAGAATGACCGGTAACGCGCGGATTGACGGTTCAATCCTGTCTCAGTCTATGGCTGAAGTGACCGGCATATTCGGTACCGCTGATATTGCTTTTAACCCAACCGCGGTTGAGCAGGCTAATAACGTCTATCCGTTCAAAATATTAACTTGGCAGGAGATGAAAAATTAGGTATAATGCTGTGGAGGGTCGCATTGAATCATAAGGGGTTTACACTCTTAGAAACAATGATAGCAGTGGCGATCATGCTCTTATTTGTGGTTGGCGGAGCCAGATTTTTTGAAAACAGTGTTAAGAGTTGGCAAACTAATTATGCCAAACTGGAAATTCAGCAAAATGCCCGTATCGCTATGGATGAAATGACGAAAAATATAATGGGCGCTTCAGCCGCTGCAGTAGTTATAGATGTGGCGACTGTGCCACCCAGCAGTGCGATAATATTCCAGGTAACCAAGGATTCCGGCACTTCCACTCATTTATATTATTTAAGCGACAATATATTAATGAGGCAGTTTAATAATGTTGCCAGTGAAGTAATCCCCAATGTGACAGAGTTGTTTTTTGCCAAAAGGAATTCGACTACCATTCCGCCGGCTGAAGACCCGCGTTGTATTTATATTAAGCTGGTAGTAGAAAAAAGTGGTCAAAAAGTCACTCTGGAAAACTACACCCATTTAAGAAACGAGTAGGATAATGAAGTCCCCAGGCATATTTATCACACTGGAAGGGCCTGATGGCAGCGGTAAAAGCACTCAAGCCCTTTTATTAATTAATTTTTTAAAAAAATCCGGATATAAGGTCCTGCATACTAGGGAACCAGGCGGAGACCGGGTTGCGGAAAATATCCGGCGGCTGTTATTGTCTCCCCGCAATAAAATAGCCCCGGAAACTGAGCTTTTTTTATATTGGGCCAGCCGGTCCCAGCATGTGCGGCAAGTCATTATTCCGGCATTAGCCAGGGGCGTAGTGGTAGTGTGCGAACGGTTTAATGACGCTACCATAGCTTATCAGGGATATGGTCGAGGTGTTGATCTTAAACTCATTAGCAAAATGAACCAGCTAGCTTCTAGCGGTTTAAGGCCGGACCTGACGGTTTTATTAGACATAGCGCCAGAAAAAGGTTTAAAGAAAGCGCTTGAAGCCAAGGGAGTAAAGGACCGGTTTGAACAGGAAAAAATAAGTTTCCATAAGCGTGTTCGCCGTGGCTACCTTGATTTGGCGGCACGGGAGCCGCAGCGGATAAAAAAAATCTCCAGTTCTGGCACCATTGAGCATATACAGCAGCAAATACAGATACTCGTAAATAAAAAGTTAAGCCAATGAATAGTAACGAAATTATTGGACATAAAGATATTATCACTCGTCTTTATGAAGTGGTAAAAAACCAGCATGTAGCTTCTGCCTTGCTCTTCACTGGGCCTGAAGGTATAGGTAAAAAGCGCGTAGCTTTGCATTTAGCCCAAGCCTTAAACTGCCGTCACTTCAGTACCCGGGGCCCATGTCTGGAGTGTGCCAGTTGCCGGAAAATAGCGGCTCTGAGCCACCCTGAAGTAAAAGTCATTACCAAAGAAGAGAAAGCCAAGAGCCTGAAGATCGATCAGATCATCCAATTACGTGCTGATATTTCCTTGCGCCCCGTAGAAGCGATAAAAAAAGTTTATATAATTGATGATGCCCATATATTGACCAGAGAAGCTTCAAATTGCTTGTTAAAGACTCTGGAAGAACCTCCCTTGAATTCATTAATTATACTGGTGACAGCCAATCCATCAGCCTTGCTCCTGACCATACGTTCCCGTTGCCAAAAAATAGGATTTAAACCTTTACCAGCGCCGGAAGTGATGCGCCGCTTGCAAGAAGAAAGCCAGCTGGGAAATAGCCAGGCAGGCTTTTTAACAGATTTTGCCGGAGGTAGTTTAGGCTTGGCCCAGACTTATCTGGAAAAGGGAATCCTGGAAAAGAAAGCCGAGCTGGATGATTTTTTGAAGAGTATAAACGAGGAAGATATTGCTGTAGTACTTTCCCAAGCCCAATCCTATGGCCGGGATAAGGAATATGCCAAAATCTGGCTCGATCTTATTTTATATGTTTGTGTCCAGCGTTTTCTGAGTGCCCATAAAGGGTCGGACTATAGTCACTACCCGGAAGAAGAAATTATCGACCTGATCCTGCGCGCCAAAAAGGATATGGCGGTAAATATAAATCTGCAATTAGTTTTAGAAAATATATTTTTAAGGATGAGACATGCCTAAGATCGTGCAAATTGCGTATCGTAAACTAAAAGAAGTCGGGTATTTCCATTTACCGGACCAAGCGGAACTTAATACTGGTGAAGAATGTCTGATTGATACTGAAAATGGCTTGGAAGCGGGATCCGTATTATCTTTACCGCGATCAGTGGAAACACTACCTGCGGATATACGTAAAGTGATCCGCAAATTGTCCCGTGATGATCGCAACCAGATAAATTTTAACCAGAAAAAAGAAGAAGAAGCTTTTCGCTCTTGCGTTGAAAAAGTTGAAGACCGCGAATTAAATATGAAATTAGTGACGGTTGAATATACTTTCAGCCGCAGCAAGCTATTTATTTATTACACTGCGCCGGAACGGGTTGATTTCCGGGAGTTGGTAAAAGATTTGGCTTATATTTTTAAGACCAGGATCGAGATGTGCCAGGTTGGCGTACGGGATGAGGCTAAAATGGTGGGCGGATTCGGCTGTTGCGGCCGGCGCCTTTGCTGTGTTACTTTCCTGAAAGATTTTAAGCCGGTAACTATCGATATGGCCAAGGAACAGGAATTATCACTGGCTTCCAGCAAGATATCGGGAGTTTGCGGACGCTTGATGTGCTGCTTGTCTTATGAATATACGTTCTACCAGGAAGAAAAGAAGAGATATCCGGAAATAGATTCTAAGATCAAAGTAAAAGAAGGCCTAGGTAAAGTCAGAAGCATTAATATTTTACGGCAAACAGTGACCTTGGAAATAGAAGACGGCACTACCCGTGAATATAAAGTGGCTGAGCTCAATGGCTGGAAAAATAACGAGAAAGAAGCTAAAAAATGAAACCAACTTTTTATATTACTACCCCGATATATTATGTAAATGATAAACCGCATATCGGGCATTCTTATACCAGTATTGCCTGTGACGTGCTGGCCAGGTTTAAACGGTTGACCGGTTATGAAGTATATTTTTTAACCGGTACCGACGAGCATGGGCAAAAAGTAGCGCAGGCTGCTAAAGCTCTAAATATGGAACCGCAAGCGCTGGTTGACAAAAATGTGTTAACTTACCGGAATCTCTGGAAGGCGTTGGATATCAGCCAGGATGATTTTATCCGCACCACCGAATCACGCCATAAAGAAGTGGTCCAGGCGTTTTTCGCGGAATTGTATAAAAATGGGGATATCTACCCGGGCCAGTATGAGGGTTGGTATTGCGTTCCTTGTGAAACTTTTTGGCAGGAAACCCAGATCGAAAACGGAGTTTGTCCTGATTGCGGTTGCCAACTAGAAAAGATCAGCGAAAAAACTTATTTGTTTAAAATGTCTAAATACGAAAAACCGTTGCTGGAATACCTGGAAAAACATCCTGACTTTGTGCATCCACACGGGCGATTCAATGAAATAATGAGTTTTGTCAAAAGTGGTCTTAAAGATCTGAGCGTATCCCGTCCTAAGTCCAGGATCAGTTGGGGTATCACCTGTCCTTTTGACGAGGAACAGGTAATTTACGTCTGGTTTGACGCTCTGATTAATTACGTGAGTGCTTTAGGGTATAAAAAACATCAAGATCTGTTTGACCGTTTCTGGCCGGTTGATATCCACATGATCGGTAAAGACATTTTAAAGTTCCATGCCGTGATCTGGCCAACTATGCTCCTGGCTGCGGCAGTACCTCTGCCGAAAAAAGTAGTAGCCCATGGCTGGTGGACGGTAGAAGGCCAGAAAATGTCCAAATCAAAGGGCAATGTGGTGGACCCGTATGTTGTAATAGCTAAAGTGGGTATTGATGCTTACCGCTACTTCCTGCTGCGCGAAGTGCCTTTTGGGTTGGATGGCAATTTTTCTGAGACTGCTTTGCAATCCCGTTACCAGGCTGACCTGGCCAATAACCTGGGGAATCTGCTCAACCGGACATTAACGATGCTGGAAAAATATTTTGACGGGGTTATTCCGGTAAACGGTACCGGGAAACATATTGATAAATTTGAAAAATCAGTTGGAGGTTTATTATCCGACGTTGAAAAAAAGCTGGCTGACGCGGCTTTTAGCCAGGCCCTGGAAAGTATCTGGGCGATCATTGACCTGGCCAACAAATATATTGAAGAAGAAGCGCCTTGGAAACTGGTTAAAACAGACCGGGACAGGTTGGCTGTAGTCTTGTATACATTAACTGATGTTTTACGGCTGGTGGCAGCTTATCTTTACCCGTTTATGCCTGGCAGCGCGGCAAAAATATGGGAACAACTTGGCTTATCTGAGAGCCTATCCGCTATTAACCTGAAAGATATTAGTCTGGGACAGATCCCAGCTGGGACCAAAGTACAAAAAGGAGTCCCGTTATTTCCCAAGCTAATCTTATAATCGATACCCATGCCCATTTACAGGACCAGGTTTTTCGCCCAGACCAGGGTTCTGTCATCAAACGAGCTTTTACCGCCGGCGTACACCAAATTATTATTGTTGGTTATGACTATCTTTCCAGCCAGGAAGCCGTGGCTCTTGCTGCCCGGCAGGAACGGGTATTTGCGGCAGTAGGGATCCATCCGCACGATGCCGCTGCTTGGCAAGAAGACACAGGACTGCTATTAAGTGCCCTGGGCCGGCGGAAAAAAGTAGTTGCCATCGGTGAGATCGGTCTGGATTATTATCGCGACCTGTCTCCCCGGGAGATACAAAAAAAAGTTTTTGCCGCGCAGCTGGAAGTAGCCAGAAAAATATCATTGCCGGTAATTATTCATAGCCGTGATGCCGGCGATGAAATTCTGGGATTCATTAAGGATTTTCCTGGCCTAACTGGTGTGGTGCATTGTTTTTCCGGAACGTTATTGGCGGCCCGGAAATTAATTGAAATGGGCTGGTATATTGGCATTACTGGTGCCGTAACATTTCCTAAAGCAGCAACCTTGCATGAAGTTGTCCGTAGTGTTCCCCTGGAGCGGTTATTGTTGGAAACAGATGCGCCTTATCTGGCGCCCCAGTCCCATCGCGGGCAACGCAACGAGCCAGGTTATTTGGGAGAGATAGCTACGGCTATCGCGGCTCTAAAAAACATCGAAGTGTCTGTAGTAGCTGAACAAACCACAGCTAATGCTAAGAAACTGTTCAAATTCTAAGCACTAAATTCGAAATTCTAAACAATACTAAATTACCAAAATTCAAAACGTTTAGAATATTAGAATTTGTTTAGAATTTAGATATTAGGATTTAGAATTTGGAGCTGAAATGAGTATTGTTTACCAAATCGGACATTCGCTTTACTTGAATATTACTAACCGTTGTACCAATCAATGCAGCTTTTGCGTGCGTTTTAAGACCGACAGTATCCAGGGATATAATCTTTCCCTGGACCAGGAACCGTCGGTCAAAGAGTTACTGGAAGCGATCGGCGACCCTACCCGTTTTCATGAAATAGTTTTTTGCGGCTACGGCGAACCGTTAGTGCGCCTGCCTGAAGTGATCGCAGTAAGTAAAGTTTTAAAGGAACAAAAGATCCCGGTGCGCGTCAATACAAATGGGCATGGCAATTTGATTCATCGACGCAACATTGTCCCTGAAATAGCTCCGTATGTGTCCACGATCAGCATTAGTTTGAACGCCGAGAATGAGGAAGTATATAACCAAGTGTGCGGCCCGTCATTTGGTCCAGGTACGTACCAAAAAGTAAAAGAATTTATTATCGCCTGTAAACCGCTAATTCCTCAGGTTATAGTTACCGCGGTGGCTTTGCCACAGGTAGATATTAAAGCTATACAGCGAATAGTGGAGCAAGAATTAGGGGTGCGTTTTAAATTGCGCCATTATGATGATATAGTACGGGAAAATAATTATGGACGAAAATAAAGATAAAAGAAAACAGCATGCTTGGACTGCCGCGGCTATTTTATGCGGTATGGTGCTGATACCATATTATTGGATCTACGCTAAGGTAGATATCTATGTAGACGGTAAAGTTATTAGCGCTCGAGGTGTTGACCACAAAGTGGAAAATGTGTTAAGTGATAATAATATCCGGTTTGGCCCTCTGGATATAATCGAACCGGATATCGGGCAACGTTTAAAGCCGGGTCAGGCGATCAAGATCACCAGGGTTGAAGAAAAAATAGTAACTGACCAAGAAGTTTTACCTTATACCGTAACGAGCCGTAATATAGCCACGAACAATTTACGACCGGTAGAAGTGCAGCGTGGATATTACGGCCGGCGGTGGCGGCAGGTAAAGATTAAATATCACGACCAGCATGAATTTTCCCGTGAGATTGTTAAGGAAAAAATAGACCAGAATAAAGTATATAAACTGATCCTGAAAAATAAGCAAGGCAAACCGGTCAAAGAGTATGATCTGACTAAAGCTAAGACCGTATGGTTGACCGCCACATCATATTATCCCTATGATCCGATGTGCTACCCGGGAGGGGATGGTATCCATACCTATCTAGGATATACGCTGGAACGAGGATTAGTGGCCGTAGACCCGCGTATCATACCCTTACGCACCAGACTTTATATCCCTGGCTATGGATATGCCTATGCGGCTGATACCGGTAACGCGATTAAAGGAAAAAAGATAGACCTGTCCCTCAATACCAGGCAAGAAAGTGAAAAATTCGGTAAACGCGCCGTAAAAGTTTATGTTCTGGACCGGACCGGGTATTGGTGAGTGGTAATATTTATGTGTAAAAAGTATTGACTGTAAACTAAAAATAGGGCATATTTATAGTGGAGTGGGCGCAAATTTAGACCTGCAAATGTAAGGGAATGTTGGGTCCACTACATAAGAGGAAACTATGATACAGGCACGTAAAAACATACTGAATATGTTTACCGTCATAAACTCGCTGGTTATCTTACTATCAACTCTTTTTATGTTTCAGCAGATATTCACTCGTCGGGCGCCGGTACCTGTACCTGTATCAGTATCTGAACCAGTGGTAGTGGTGGAAGCGCCTAAGCCACCCCCGCCGCAAGTAGCCCCCAAACCATTAGAGATCGAAAAAGTAGAGATCAAGCCCAAGGCTACTCCTTTACCGCCATTGCCTAAAGTTGTCCCCAAACCTGTCCCTAAACCAGTGGAACCTGTAGTAGTGGTAAAGCCACCCGAACCTGTGGCTCCGCCTAAACCAGCCCCACTGGCTAAAATGGTCATGGATAATTTTAATGAAAGCTCTAAGCGCAACACCCTGGGAGGATTTACCGGGACATTCGGCGGGACGGGCGGATTCTGTCTGGAATCGTACCAGAAAGGAAGCTCGGCTGGTGCTGGGGAGGATGGCGGCAGTATTTTGAAACTGGTATATAATGTTAATAATGGTTACGCCGGATATTACAGTAAATTAAATGGCCTGGATTTGACCAAATATCGTCGGTTAACTTTTAACGTTAAGGGGGCTAAGGGCGGGGAAGTGTTTGAAATAGAACTCGGCGACGGATCCGTCGCCTCCAAGATCGATATTCGTGATTTCCTGCCGTACGGGGCCAGTACGACCTGGCAAAAAGTATCGATTCCTTTAAAAGCCTTTACCGATGTAAAAAACTGGAATCAAATGAAAGGAAATTTCGCGATTGTCTTTGAGCAATACCTGGGAACACCGACCAATAGTACTTTGTATGTCGATAATATTTCTTTTGAAGAATGAAAGCTGAGGTGAAAGCATGGATTTTCTTAAAATGATCTTTTTAGAAAAGCACGAAATCGTTTATAATGTTATGATGATCGTTATGGGAATTATTGTTTATGTCCTTATTTCCTGGTTACGTAAAGCCTATAGGATCCTGGAATCAGGCAACCTGCCC
Organism: bacterium; assembly: GCA_028716025.1. The sequence goes on from JAQUQP010000005.1 coordinate 24,166, forward strand.
GTGGGTGATCCTGAGGCTATGAAAAAATTTACTAAAGAACATGATGCTATGTTTGCCGAAGCTAAAAACCTGACCACGAACCTGAACCGCAAAGTAGACGACCTGTATGGCCGGATCAACAAGTGGGACACCCAGATCATTACTTTGCAAAAGGGTGCCGATGAACTTAAGAAATTGATGGACACTGTGCAACGTTCCAGTGCGCAGGGCGGTAAAGCGGACGAAATGTTGTCTAAGATACAGGACGAATATAAAGACCTGGTAACTAAGGTCGGAGTTCTGCAGAAAGGCACAGAAGAAACCAAGAAGCAGATCGAAAATGTGCAACGCGCCGGTGGCCAGAGTGGTAAAACAGAGGAAGTTTTATATAAGATGCAGGAAGAGCACAAAGAACTATTTACCAATATTAACAAGCGCATTGAGGACTTATATGATAAGACCAGGCGTTTCAATGAATGGCTGGTGAATAGTCAGAAGCAACTGGAAGAGTCTGGTAAATTAGTAAGTAAAATGCAGGGTAGTTTGGCCGAGATCAGTAAATTACCTAAGGAGACTAAGGTCCCGGATCTGGATAAGTTCGCCAAGAGCCTTGAGGAAAACAGCAAATATGTGCATAAAGTCAATGCTGATATCGAACATATGCATAATAAGATGGTCGAGCAAGAAGACCAGATCAACGACTTGAAACGTATTTTTGAAGATATGGACGCTACCTTTGCGGAAATGAACAAACGGTTCCAGAAAATAGAGACTACAGAACGCGGAAATTAAGACTAGCACCAGGCAAAAGCAGGTTTATTTTATACCCCTATTCATGGATCAAAAATGGATAGGGGTTTTTATTGACAAAAACAGGTAGATGTGTTAGATTAAATTGAAATGTTTGTGCTGGGAGGCAACTATGACCGAAAAGAAGATTTGGGAAGAATTAGTAGAAGCCTTTAAGGACATAAAGAACGGATTAGACGCGGTTTTGAGAACTGGATTACAAATATTGGTAGAATATATTAATTGTGATCGGGCTACAGTCTTTATGCTTGATAAAAATGAACAGGTTTATCGCAGCCGGTTTATTATAGACCAGAAAGGCCTGATCGAGCTGGAAGAAAGAATCTCCAGCGATAGCGGCAACCAGGAATTGACAGAATTGGTGTTGGGCAAACGGGCGCTAGTGATCAGTGACAGTGGTTTGGGTGCTTATCTGCCTTTAAAAAATGAACGTGGGGTCTTTGGTCTGGTACGGGTGGATAATATTGTCACTCGCACGCCGTTAAGCGAGGACCAGTTGAAACATTTCCAGGAATTCGTGGCCAGGTTTGGGATCGGCGTAGAAAGCGCTTTATTACAGGATCGGAACCAGAACCTGACAGATGAACTGCTGATCTTATCCAAGATCAATAATTCAATTGTCAGGACCATGGATTTAGGCGATGCCCTGGAAATTATTTTAAAAAGTATCGTCAAACATCTAGGCGTAGACCGGGCTAAACTTTTCCTGATCGAGCATGACAAAAACATCCTGCAGGGGAAAATAGCCGTTGATAGCCAGGGAACCATCCGTTCCATAGATGAGTATAAGTACCCGGTGAAGCCGGGCGTTAATGAAGTCGTGGATACTCTCTTTTCTAAGCAAGTTGACGATATAAGACAAAAGCCGATCATCAACCTGCCGATCAAAACTAAAGATGAATATCTCGGTGTTTTGACCATTGATAATGTTTTTTCCAAACAACTATTGTCGGCTGAAGATGAAAAATACCTCCTGCTATTTGCCAACCAACTGGCCACTGCCATTCACAGTATCCGCTTGTCCAAAAAAATGGAAGAAGCCACGATTATCGATAATCTAACCAGGCTCTATGTGCAAAAATATTTTAACCAAAGACTGGGAGAAGAATTAGCCCGGGCCAGAAGGTTTAAGCAGGAACTTTCCCTGCTGCTTATGGATGTGGATCATTTTAAAGTGTATAATGATACCTATGGTCATCCCGTAGGGGACACGATCTTGCAGGAATTAGCTAAGATTGTCATGAATAACACCCGTGAGGTTGATTTTGCAGCGCGTTTTGAAGGCGATGGCGTAGCGATGATCTTGCCTAATACTCCGCGGGAAGGCTCCAGGTCCGTGGCTTCACGGATCAGACAATTGATCGAGAATCATGGTTTTGTCGTTCCCAACGGTGTGATGAATATAACGGTAACACTGGGTGTAGTTACCTTCCCGGGAGATACTGATGACAAG
>JAQUQP010000006.1 GCA_028716025.1 bacterium
CTACCAGCAGGACTGGCCGGTGGGCTTTAGCCAGACCTTTCAGAGTCTCAGCTACCTGCTTTTTGAGTAATGACTCATCAAGACCATCTTTTGGCGGTATAAATTCTTCCAACAGCTTGGTGGGAACTTCCATTTTCTGTACATCCAAAGGCACATCGATCCACACCGGCCCGGGGCGGCCGTTCAAAGCCAAATAATAAGCTTTCCCCAGATAATATAAGATTTTTGACGGGTCATCTACCGTGATAAAATATTTAGTGACTTTTTCCACCAACGGCCTAATATTAATGCCTTGGATGCCATATTGGCGAATAGGATGCTCCTGCTGATATTGTACATGGGCCAAAGCGGATTGCCCGGATATTATCATCATTGGCGCGGAATCGGTCCAACCGCCAGCTACGCCATTCATGACATTGACCGCTCCCGGGCCAGCCGTTACCAAGGCAATCCCCAGTTTGCCAGTTATCCGGCCATAGGCTTCAGCGGACATTCCGGCTGACTGTTCATGATGCGTGCAAATAGCACTCAGTTTTTTATTCTGGAAGACCGCGTCTACCAGGAACATAGCCTGGCCGCCGCTAACCATGAATACGGTATCGGCATTCCTGTCGGTTAAGAATTTAAAAATGTAATCAGCTACTCGCATACTATATTTCCTCCATTTAAAGTAAAGATTCTATATCATAACTTTCTTTTTCCGAGCCTTTAATACTGGCCAGATACATAGCTACATCCACGATAAAATCCTCTTGGCCGGCAACCATTTTACGCCGCCCCAGTTCCATAAAAATATCCCGTGGATCAACTTTGAATCTTTCTGCTGCCTTTATTACGTTAGACGCGAACCCGGAAAAAACCCCGGCCAGACCGCTGATCAAGACCACAGAATCAATTTCTTGCGGCCGGTGCATCATCTTGGCCACGATCTGGTCGCTTACATCCATTAATTTATATATACCCAGTCCTGTTTCCATTTTCAATTTATGCAATAATCCCGCCATGACCTCAAGCTGGCAATTACCGGCACCCGCCCCGAAACCCCGGACAGTACCATCGATTATTTTCGCTCCCGCCTTTATCGCGGCCAAAGAATTCCCCACTGCTAATCCCAGGTTATTATGCGCGTGAAACCCCACCATAACATCTAAATTACCAACCAGGTATCCCACGGTTTCTTCCACCATGCCGGGATCAGACGCTCCCGCGGAATCCATCAACAAAACACCCTGAGCGCCATAACTCTGCATTTTCTTCGCTTCCGCCAACAGCCTTTCTTTGGAAGCCATGTGGTACATCATCAATATGCCATAAGCGTCCTTGCCCTTCTTTCTGACATAATCAATATGCTGCGCGGTTACATCAGCTTCTGTACAATGACACGCTACGCAAACAAGCTCAACTCCCAGGTCCAGAGCTGGCCCAAGATTATCTTTGATCGTGCCGAAGCCGGGAATAAGAAAAGCACCAAGTTTAGTTTTTTTCAGGTTCTTGCGCGCCAAAAAAAGCATCTCCTCGTCTTTTAAAGCGGAGATACCCACTTGTAAAGAAGAAGCCCCTAATCCATTGCCATGGCCCACTATAACCGTCTCTAACCCCGCATTGTCAATTCCCTGGCAATAATCCGTGATATTCTCAGCCGTCAACTGATGCCTCACCGCGTGTGAGCCATCACGCAACGTTGAGTCAAAAAAGATTATTTTACCCGTCATAGTTTATTCCTTTGCCTTGAGCTTTAATATTTTTCTTTTAGCGTATTCTTCCGCCACATTAACCGCGGCACAGGTTATTATGTCTAAATTACCAGAATACTTGGGAAGATAGTCACCCAGGCCGACAACCTCGATCATGGTTGTTACACGGTTATTTTCAACTACCGGGCCCAATACAATTTTATAACCGGGAACATATTTTTGTATTTTCTTGGCCATCGCCATGACTGCGGTGGTAATTTCCGTTATCCTGGGTTTTTCGATCTTAGCGTAAATCGTGTTATGCATCAGCATAGGCGGCTCAGCCGGATTCAAGACGATGATCGCTTTAGCCAGCCGCACTCCGGTAAAATGGCTGATCGCATCCTTAGTGGTCTGGGTATATTCGTCTATATTAGCTCTGGTACCGGGCCCCGCGGATTTAGAAGAAATACCGGCGACCACTTCAATATATTCAGTCTCCGGATGCACTTTCTTGATCGCATAGGCAATTGGCGTAACCGCCTGCCCGCCGCAGGTAACCAGGTTAACATTGTCGTAATTTAAGCATTCTTTAAGATTAATGACCGGTACGCACATTTTACCTATCTGGGACGGAGTAAGGTCAATCGCGAACTTACCCAGTTTTTTTAATATCGGAGCGTTATATAAATGGACTTTAGCGGAGGTGGCGTCAAATACGATCTCACAACAGAAAGGATTCTGTTGAATATAACCGATGGAATCACAGGATGTTTGTACTCCCAATCTCTGGGCAAACTTGATCCCCTCTGACTCACTGTTCCGGCCGCAAAAAACACCGCATTCAAGGAATTTAGACCTTTGTACTTTAATCAATAGATCAGTCCCGATATTCCCGGTACCGATGATGCCAACTTTAACCTTTCTCATGTAACCTCTCCATTAATTAAATTATGGCTCTCATGAATTCCGCTACCACTTTGGCTGTATATCTCAGTTTTTCTGCGGTTATCCCCGGATATACCCCGATCCAGAATAAACTATTCATCACCAAGTCAGTATTAGCCAATTTTCCCACTACCCGGTACTTCATGTCCGCATAGGCCGGCTGTTTGGTCAAATTACCGCCAAAAAGCATGCGGGTGGCAATTCTATTCTCTTCCAAATGGTTGACTATATCGGCTCTGACGAAAGGCGCGTTCTCTCGCACCATGAGAGGGAAACCGAACCAACTCGGCTCAGACTGGCCGCAAGGCCGCGGCAATATAAAATAAGACTCATATTTTTTAAACAGCTTACTCAGAAAAGCGAAATTTTTCCGTCTGGCGCTGATAAAATCAGGTAATTTTTCCAGCTGGGCTACCCCTATAGCGGCTTGCATATCAGTCACTTTCAAGTTATACCCGATATGAGAATACGTATATTTATGGTCATACCCGAATGGGAGTTTACCCAACTGCCAGGAAAACCGGCGTTGGCACGTATCATCATGGCCTGGATCGCACCAGCAATCACGGCCCCAGTCACGGAATGACAGGATCAACCGGCGTAATAAGGGATCATTGGTAGCCAGGGCTCCTCCTTCTCCCATGGTTATATGATGGGCCGGATAAAAGCTAAAGGTAGCGATATGGCCAAAAGTACCGGTAAATTTTCCCTTATATTTTGATCCCAGGGCATCGCAATTATCTTCCACAAACCACAAATCATGCTTTTTTGCAAATTTTAAAATAGCTTCTACATTTACCGGATTACCTAAGGTATGCGGCACAAAAATGGCTTTAGTTTTCTTGGTCAGGGCCTTGGTTAAGAGTTCAGTCTTGATATTATAAGTCCCTGGGTCGACATCGATAAATACCGGCATCAGGTTATTCTGCAGAATCGGATTCAATGTTGTCGGGAAACCGCACGCGGTAGTGATCACTTCATCTCCCGGTTTGAGCTGCTTTTCTTTTAGCAAAGGAGAAGTCAACGCTGAAATAGCCAGTAAATTAGCGGATGAACCGGAATTGGTAAGCAACGTATATTTCACTCCCAAGAAATCAGCCAGTTTTTGTTCAAATTTCTGGGCATAACGGCCAGCAGTAAGCCAAAAATCAAGCGAAGCGTCAACTAGGTTGGCCATTTCTCGTTCGTCATATTGCCTGCCCGCGTAATTAACTAAGGTTTTTCCCGGTATAAAATTTTCCCGGCTTTTTCTGGCCTGGTAAAAAATCTTAATTTCTTTAATTATTTTGTTTCTTATTTTCTTCTCAACGGCGCTGTTCAATTTCCGGCTCCTTTTCATAGTATTATGGTTTAGTTACGGTTATTTCCCAAATTTAAGCTTAAGCAGACTATATACATAAGAGAGGGCAAATAATAATAAATTTCTTTTTGTATGACCGAACATTCTTTCCTTAAAAGTGTATGGTATTTCCTTTATCTTCAGGTCCTTATTTTGTTTTTTCAACTTAAATAATATCTCTTCAACAATATCAAAATTATTAGAATACAACGGCAATTTTTTTAGCATTTCCGACCGGTACAACTTAAAGCTGTTGGAGACATCCTTGCACTGCAGATCCAAAACTTTAGAATACACGATATTAACGATCTTACTCATCAAGATCAGAACAAAACTGTTATCTGTCATGCCTCCGGCTATATACCGGGAAGCGACAACCACTTCGAATTCAGTGCCGGATTCCATCAACCGCGGAATAAATTCCGGGGTGTGTGAACCGTCAGCATCCATGAAAATGATCTTCCGGCCCTGGGCATACTTGATCCCGGTCCGTACCGCGTCACCGTAAAAATCACTGTTTTCACGGGGGAGGTAATTTACCCTATTGGTCTGGCATACTTCCTTACTGTTATCCTTAGGAGCCCTGGTATCGACCACATTGATCTCATACTCGATCCGCAAGGAATCCAATACCGACTTCAACCTGGGCAAAATTATCCTTAAGTTCTCTTCTTCCAGATAGGCCGGTATAATGACGCTTAGTTCACATCCCGCCATTAACGTTTCTCTCTTTTGATCCAAGCCAGCATTCTCCTGATACCATCCAGCTTATCTACCCGCGGTTGCCAACTCAGGAGCCCGTGGATCTTGGCTATATCGGCCACAAATACTTTTTGGTCACTGATGCGCGGTGATAGCTTCCGGTATTTCAATTTAACATCCAACTCGCTCTCTAAAATATCAAATAACTCTAAAAGCGATAAACTATTAGCCATATGTCCGCCGATATTGAATGCCTGCCCCTTAATCGCTTTAATCTCTTTTGCCGCCTTCAGGTACAACGACACCAGATCATCAACATAGAGAACATCCCTCACCTGTTTACCATTTCCAGATATGGTAAATGGCCCCCTGGCCACCTTCTTTTTTTGTTCCCAAGCTTGCTGGCAAAACCAGCCGATCCACCCTTGGTCAACCGTAGCGAATTGCCGGGAACCATACATGGAAGAATGCCTGAAGACAACTGTTTTAAGGCCAAAGATGCGGTGATAATCCAGCATGTATTGATCACCACAGCCTTTCGAGTTGCCATAAGGAGAATGAAATTCCAGAGGGATGGTTTCGGGGAAACCCTGGGGATAATCAGGCACTGCATAGCGTTTGGGCTGCTCAATATACCTGACCCATTCAAGATCACCATACACTTTATTAGTGGACGAGTAAATAATGATACTGTCCGGAGAATAATTTCTGGCCGCCTCCAGGACATTCAAAGATCCCAGGGCATTGATCTCAAAATCCATTCTTGGATTAAGGATGGAAGTGGTCATGGCTACTTGGCCGGCCAAGTGATAAATGATCCCGGGTTTTTCTTTCCTGATCACACTTTCTATATCTTCCCTGTTCCGGATATCCCCGTGAATGAACTGGCAATTTCTCTTCCCTTTCAACCAAGCCAGGTTCTCGGTAGAACCATAGCGGTAAAGATTATCAAAGATCGTTAACTCATGGCTTAGTGGCATAGCGACAGCCAAATTAGAGCCAAGAAAACCGCAACCCCCGGTGATCAAGATTTTCATTGAGATAATCCTTTCCTTTCAATTTCGATCATCTTAGTCAAACCCGCAGCCAAGGAAATACCCTGCCGCCAGCCTAAAGCCGTCAATTTTGCCAGATCTAACCGGGGGTCCATAACTTCTTTTTCCCGGTACGGGATAGCCCCGAAGTTTAGTCTGGTTTTATTATTACCAGTCAACTTCTTGGCCATTTCCACAAACTCCCTGATCGTTACTTTTTCCACGGAACCGACCTGGTAATTATAAAAACCCTTACTCAACGAACTGCTATTATCAATTATCTTAAGAAAAGCTTGCATGGCATCATCAATATAGATAAAGCTTCTTTTTTGTTTCCCTTCAGTCAGGTCGATCTGGTCGACATTACTTAATAACTTCCTCACAATACTGGTCACGAACTTTGAATCATTATCATGAGGACCGTAGAAATGCTCCAATTCAATGTTTATGCAAACTTGATCCACGGCATAAACTTCCAGCCATTGCCTGAACTGGCTTTTGGACAGAGAATAATAATTTATGCCTTTATCCAGTATCGTATCAGTATTAATAAAACAATTGATCTGGTATTTTTTACCCAGTTCCAATAACCGTAAAGGCAACATTAAATTAGCTTCCATAACCTCTAAGGGGTTGGATACGTCGCGACCATAATTGGTCGCGCAATGGATAATAGTATCTATCTTATGTTTATTCAAAACCAGGTCCAGATCGGTCCCATCCAGGTCATACATGGTCAATTTTCCGGCCAGGTCTTTAATTCTGCTTAAGTTAGAGCTGTTCCTCTTTAAAACAACCGCCTGGCCGCCGCCCAAAACGATACCTCGCAACAAACTGCTGCCTAAAAATCCGGTACCTCCGGTCATTAAGAATGTTTTTTTCATATATTAATTACCTGATCATCCCTTGCGGCTATAGTATTCTTAAAAATATTCCGGGCGGCCAGTTCTGCTTTTTTCCTATGCGACAGGGTGGTATACCGGCTGGCATCAAAATGGACCAGGACCAGCTTTTTTGCCTGCGCCGTCCATGCCACACCGGCGGCTTGTTCCGGATTCAAATGGGTCCAGCCCCGATGAGTTTCTCCCGGCAACCAAGAACATTCAGAGATATATATGTCTGCCTGATCGGCCAATTTAAAAAGATTGGCGCATAACCCGGTATCCGGCCCGTAAGCTAAAACTCTACCCTCAACAGCCAGCCGATAACCCCAGCAGGGTGATGGATGATTGAGCCGGTAAGATCCTATTTTAAAAGGTGCTTTGATAGATCTATTAACTCCCTGCAACTTTACCCGGCAATGGGATAACTTATTAAATGGTATCGTCCAGGGCCACTGCATGAATCGCTGCAAGTCTTTTTTCAGCGGTTTTGGCACCACTACTTGTAATCCCTGCGGCAGAGCCAATTTCGCTAGTGTATGTAATCCGATAATGTGATCCAAATGAAGATGGCTCAAGAAAAGATATACCGGTTTCCGTTTTTTAATAAAACGGTCTAGCTTATATATCCCGTTACCAGCATCAAAAACGATATATGCCTTTTCTGTTTCTACTAAGATGCTGATAGTATTGCCGGTCTTGGTATCATACCAGCCGTTTGTGCCTAAGAAAGTTATTTTCATTTGTTTTTGTAATATTGGGTATACCAGGCGACAGTCTGTGCCAAACCCTGTTCCAGGGTATATTCAGGTTCCCAGCCCAATATTTTCCGTGCTTTGCCCGAAGCCAGGTACTGGTCCTTGATCTCATACCGGGCTTGATCCAGTATTTTATAGCTAAGTTTTTTACCAGAAATTTTACTTAGCTGCCCTAACAGTTTAAGCACCGAAATAGGGTTCTCATCGCTGATATTGAAAGCCTCTCCGGCCAAGCCCAGTTCTTTTAACTTCTCAGCCAGCAATATATAGCCATTGACAATATCTTCGACATACACATAATCCCGGGTAAATTTGCCGTCGCTGCGAATGAGCAGGGTCCGGCCGTAATGCAGGCATCTCATGGCATCAGGGATTATCCGGCTGTAATTAAAATCTCCCGGTCCGTAAATATTACCGCACCTGGTAACAGCCACCGGAACATTATAGGTATGATAATAGGTGTAGGCGATAAGATCAGCGCAACTCTTGGAAACATCATACGGATGATTGCCGATCAAGGGCGCGTCTTCTTTATAAGGTAATATTTTATGACTGCCATAAGCTTTATCACTGGAAGCGACAACGATCGCTTCCACTGTCCCCAGTTGGCGGACGGCTTCCAATATGTTCCAGGTCCCTTCAATATTGGCTTTAAATGTATTTAGCGGATCTTCTAAAGAGCGGCCGACGATAGCTTCCGCCGCTATATGGAAAACTGTTTCGATCTTATACTTGGCTATGATCTTTTTGACCAGGGGAAAATCAGTGACACTTCCTTTTAAGGTGATGAATTGTTTGTATTCATCTTTAGTAAAAATAGTATCTTTACGGTTTATCAAAATATCCAACCCGACAACCCGCGCCCCTTTGGTGACAAGTTGCCTGGTTAAGTTAGAACCTAAAAACCCTTCGTGCCCGGTTACCAAAACTTTCTTGCCTTTCCAGAAATTCATTTTTAATCCTTTTGTTTTTATTTACTTCCAGATTTTCCACGGAGCCTGTCCCGATTGCCAAAATCTTTCTAATTCGTTTTTATCCCTGAGGGTATCCATCGGGCGCCAGAATCCATTATGACGGTAGGCCACTAACTGGCTCTCCTGAGAAAGTTTTTCCATTGGCTCTTTTTCCCAGATCACGCTATCATCTTCAATGTACTTAAAAACTTCAGGTTGTAAAACAAAAAACCCGGCACTGATCCAGGTGCAATCACCTTTGGGTTTTTCCAGGAATGAAGAGACTTTATCTTCCGCCCCTATATCCAGGCTGCCAAATCTTCCCAGTGGCTGGACCGCCGTAACCGTAGCTATGGTCTTATGGGCCTGATGGAACTTTATGAGAGCTGGTATATCCACATCTCCAAGCCCGTCACCATAAGTCATCATGAATGGATTATTACCAATATATTTCTCAATCTTTTTTAAACGCCCGCCAGTCATAGTTTTCTGCCCGGTATCCACCATAGTCACTCTCCATGGCTCAGAAGCGGTAGTATGAATGCTCATACTGTTCTTGGCCAAATCCATAGTTACATCGCTCATGTGCAAGAAATAATGAGAAAAGTATTCTTTCACGATATAACCACGATAACCCAAGCAGATCACAAATTCATTGAATCCATAATTTGAATATGTTTTCATAATATGCCATAAGACAGGTTTGCCGCCGATCTCGACCATTGGTTTTGGTATAGTCTGAGTTTCTTCGCTAATTCTGGTTCCCATTCCGCCCGCTAAGATCACTACCTTCATTATCCTCTCCCCACCCCAGTATAATTAAAACCGAGTTTCTTCATTTCTCCGGGATTATATATATTTCTCCCGTCAATAATGACGGGTTTTTTCAGCAGTTTCTTTATCCTGGACAGATCCAGGTTCCTGAACTCATTCCATTCGGTTATGATCAGCAGAGCATCACAGCCTTTAGCGGTTTGGTACGCATCACGGCAAAAAGTGACGCCTTTAAGGCTCTTTCTGGCACCGGGCATAGCTATCGGATCAAAAACTTTAACCAAGGCCTTTTCCCGCTGCAGGAAGTCTATTACTGCCAAAGCCGGAGCTTCCCGTATGTCATCGGTATTAGGTTTAAAGGATAAACCCAATATCCCGATCGTTTTATGACTGATCTTGCCCAACTGACAGGTTATTTTGCAACAAAATCTTTTTACCTGTTCTTCATTCACCTTGATCGCCGCGGCTACGATCTTCATATCATAACCCGCTAGTCCGGATTGATATACCAGACCGCGCGTATCCTTGGGAAAACAACTCCCCCCATAACCTATACCAGAATGGAGAAATTTACCGCCAATACGATTATCATAGCTCATGGCTTTAGCGATATCCTTGACCTCCGCCCCCACTATTTCACAAACATTGGCGATCTCATTGATAAAAGAAATCTTGGTGGCCAGGAAAGCATTTGCCGCATACTTAGCCAATTCCGCAGTTTGACAATTAGTAAAGACCATCGGGGTGCCCAATAGATAAAGCGGACGGTAGAGTTCGCTCATTATCTGGCGCACCTCAGTACTTTCCGTACCTACTATTATCCGGTTAGGATGGGTAGCGTCAAAAACTGCTGCTCCTTCTCTCAGGAACTCAGGATTTGAGACTACTTCAAATTTAATCTTTTTCTTCCGTTTTGTTAATACTTCGCCAATGATCCTGAAGATCATTTTACTAGTACCCACTGGTACGGTACTTTTGGTAACTATGATCTTATAACAGTTAATACTATCCCCTATATCCCTGGCTGCCTGCTCTACATATGATAGATCAATGCTCCCGTCACGGTGTGTTGGGGTTCCCACGCATATAAATATTATATCGCAGTCATTAATTACCTTCTTTAGGTCAGTGGTAAAGACAAGACGACCGTCTTTTATATTATTTTTGATCAGATCATCCAGCCCCGGCTCATAGAACGGCGCTTTACCCTTATTAAGAAGTTTGATTTTTCCCGGATCAATATCCACTCCTACTACCGTATTGCCAAAATCCGCAAAACAGGCGCTGGTCACTAATCCAACGTATCCTGAACCTATGACGCAAATTCTCATTTGAGTTTGCCCTCCATGCTGAGCGCGGCATATCCACCTATAACCAGGCTGATAACCAAGGCTACCAGAATATTCAGTTTCTTCTTTGGTAAATATGGCTGCAGAGGCATAGAAGCAGCTTTTATGATTCTTAACTGTCCCATTTTTGTGCCAGCAGCCACCTTAATTTCCGCTTCTTTCTGGGTTAATATGTTATAGGTATTTTTAGCTGTTTCAGATAGCCTCTTCAACTCGGCTTTCCTCAAGTTCTCCTGGCTGTATTTGCCTTTAAGCTGGGAGATTTGGGGTTTCAGGGCTGGCAGATAGCTTTGTAAATATTCTTTTCGGCTATTTAAGTTGTCCTTGATCATCTTTAGAGCCGTCACTTGTTGAATGAAATCCTGCGGCGCATTGTCAAGTTGAAGGATCTGACTGGAATAATAATTCGAACTAGTTTGTTTAGGACTATTGTCAGCCTCGGTTTTCCAATCTTCATCAAAGCCGATATCGGTGGAAAATGATTCATTATCCAGCAGCCTTTTCTGCACATCCTGCAGGAACATCCTATTAGCCAAGACAAGAGCGGCACTACTTTCGCCTTGTTCTTTTATTCTCTGGTCAAGTTGGTTGAGATAAATACTTATTTCACCGGCCAGCACTTCAGCTTTTGCCGCTTTTTGTTCTAGTTCGGCTACCTGGTTTATTTTGGCTGACAGCTCTTTTTGGTATAATTCCAGGTTGCTGCTACTGTCAAATTTCTTCAAATTGCTTTCTACCTGGGACATATTAACTTTAGCCTGCTCCAGCTCCTTAGTTATAAAAGTCCCCGCATTCCTGTTTTCCTGGCTGTTCAATTCCTCGATCTGGTCAATCAGGTACTGGCTCCAATAATTAGCTATTTCCGCGGATTTTGCCGGATCCGTGTCATCAATTTTCAAGTCCATTAATCCGGTTTCTTTATCCATCCGGATATTTACCTTGCCTTGCAGGTCACCCGGCTTTAATTTCGCGTATTGTTCACCCTTAGTCTGTAATACAGCTAATACCTTCTGGACCAGGTTCCCGTCTTTTACTATACTTTCCAGTACTTCAACCGACTCCAAAGGCAAAGGTGTCGTTTCGATCTTGGGTTCTCCTGGTTTGTAAAAATTAATATTGTAGGTCGGTTTACTTAGCAATAAAGAAACTGAAGAGCGATAAACAGGCTTCATAATAGCATTTAAAGTTACCGCCAAGGCCAAAGCCACAATTACAAACAATAACACTATCCCTTTCCGGCGCCATAAAACTTCCAGAATATTAAGCAGGTTAATCTCTTGCTCTCTAAATGAAGACATTTGGGGTACCCCCTATAATTCTTTATCCAAGATCGCCTTAAAATTACTGGCGTCAAAATCAAGTATTACTGTGTTACCCTGCACCTCTACTTTATGATCATAAACTAGTTGTGAATAAGCATATTTACGTTTAATGACTTCACCTAGGAATTGGGCATCATTTTGCATCAACTTAACTTTGGCGGGATCGCTGCATTTAAAAATAAGCTTCCCTTTCAACTTATCTTCAGTCACTAGGGAGAATGTCAAAAGCAATGATTCCAGCCACTGGCTAGACATCATGGCCACCAGTTTATTTTCTTTTTCCCATTTTTTTAGCTCTTGCGTAAACCGGCGGCTCTTGTTATTGATAAAAATATAACCGTCATAATCCTGGGGCAACCTGCTTGACATTTCTTGGTAAGAAGCGCTGGTAATGATACTTATTCCTTTTTGTTTTGCTTCCAGACATTTTGAGACCAGCCGGCTATTACTAGCTAATATGACCCGGTTATCCCGTACAGAGAACGCAGTCAGACGATCATTATTCTCTGACTCACTGTCAAAATATATATTTTCTACCTTTTTCCACCTTGGACTAACACTAACAAAATTTCCCAGATTATCGATCAAGAATTTATTAAATCTTTCTTTTTCCCCCTCCAGTTCAGGGAATACCACCAATACATTGCCCCACCCCACAGCTGCGGGAAAGCTCCCTCCGGCGATCTGTTTAAAAGTGAATTGTTTGAATAAATACGATATAATCAGGTAATTAGGGTCATCCTGATGCCGCGTTATTTTTTCCCGGTACGTTTTGATCATGGAGCGCCACGCATTGCTGGAGTCCAGATCCCTCAGGTTAAAAACTATCTCCGTATTCTGCGGCAGATAATTTACTAAATCTTCAGCCTGGCCGATAGTCCCACTTAGTAAACAATATAAAAACAATAACCAGCTATATTTAATCATTGTATTTGTCGCCAAATATTCTCCAAGCCTTTTACCTGGTAATTGATCTCTACAAAATTAGCCAATGTCGTTACTTCACCTTCATAGGTAAGGCCATATCCGATAAGCAATCTCATGAACAGATTATTCAGGAAAAAAGCATCCAATCCTATCTTATCAACATCAGCGATGTACTTAGCGGTAAAAGATATCTTCCCCTTCACCTGGCTGGCACCGGCCAGAACCCCATCAAGCTGTACATAATCGACAGAATCGATGGATGTGAAAAAAGCAAAGCTGTTTCTCTCTTCCAGGAACTTAATCAATTCACTTAACTCTTTTTTCTTATTGGTAATATAGATATTCAGTTCTTCCCGCGCATACGGCTTAAAAATAGTTTTCATCTCAGTTGATTCGGAAATTAATAAAACATCTTTACTAATTTCCGGTGGGCTCAGGACCACCAGGTTATTGTTTATACTGAACCACCTATTCTCTCCCCTGTCCAAACCCTGGTAAGAGGCTATTTTCATAACTAGTTTTATTAGTCTTGTTTTTTTACCGTAATTGATAACTATCCTGTAATCAGGTTCTTTATTAGATCGCACATGTTCCCGGTCATAATTTAAACTAAACACAATATCCCTGGGCAGCATGGATAGAACTATTTTTTTAGCCAGGGAATTATTCAATGGCGGATTAATCGCAGCTATTTTTTTCCAAAAAACATCAAATAATTGCTTAGGACCCGGCTGGTGCCAGTCAATATTTATCTGTCCGTAAACCAGGGCATTAGCCGGCAAATGTTTGAACTTATCTTCCTGCTTTTGCGGCCAGTTATACCAGCTCACGGCAATTAAAAAAACTGCAAGCAAACAAATACCGATCGAACGGAGTATAATCTTCAGGATTTTCATGATTCAGTGTCCTGTCTTTGAAATCTCTTTACATTTGAAAGTCATATTTGAGTCGAATTCAAGAAACGACGACGAAGTCGTATCCATCGTGATACTTCAAGGAGGAGTGACACAGAAGTCGGCCAAAGATGACTTTCCCAAAGGGCTGAGTTCTTTTGCCCATATACTGTGTTGCTCGTCGCTTGCGTGCCAAAAGAACGCTACACTCCTCGCGCCTTGTCTCTGGCCAAAATCCCTTCAGCAAATGTAAAAGGGATTTCAAAGACCGGACACTAGATACCGTTTTAGCGCATCCTGCCAAGTTGGCAAGACCGGTAAATCATGTAACTTCCAATTAAAATTATCCAGCACTGAATTTTTGGGCCGGGGAGCGAGCCGGTTTACCTGTAAGGTACTTGCCGGTTCCACATTTTCTTTAGCTCCACTCTGCTTTACTATCTCCCTGGCAAAATCATACCAGGAACAGAAACCGCTGTTGGTAATATGCCAGATACCGTATAAGCCAGTTGATAGTTGGTTGTTGATAGTTAATAGCTGCTTAATAGCGCTTGCCAAATCTACGGTATAAGTTGGGGAACCGAATTGGTCATTAACTACTTTCAGATCATGTTTATTTTTTACTTGCGATTGAATAGCTGCCACGAAATTTTTGCCATGTCGGCCAAACAGCCAGCTAGAGCGAATGATCATGAATTTATTTACCAGCCATTGGGTATATAATTCACCCCAATATTTACTTTTCGCGTATATGCCCTGGGGATCAGGCCTGTCTATTTCCTGGTAAGGTTCTTTCTTCTGCCCATTAAAAACATAATCAGTACTGATATAAGCCAATGCCGCGTCAAACCGCTGGCAAGCTAAAGCTACATTCCTGGTACCCAAAGAATTTACCCTGTAAGCTTGCTCCCGGTCGTTTTCCGCTCCATCCACATTAGTATATGCCGCGGCATGGATTACTAACTCAGGATTAATTTTGGTAATAACTTCATAAGCCGCTTTCGCATCAGTAATATCCAAGAGCTGGTACTTGGCACCAGGCATCTCTACCAGCGGGTTCCTGTTATCTACTCCAAAGAGCTCGTGTTCTCCAGCTAAAGCCTGCAATAAATCAGTTCCCAGCATACCACTAGCTCCGGTAACGACAATCCTCATGAAAAATCTCCCTACTATTATTCGCGTTATTCGTTACTTTTTAAGTCTTTTCCACCATGACTTGTTTTCTTTATACCAGGTAATCGTATCTTGCAGTGCCTGGTTAAAATCATACTGTGGTTTCCATCCTAATTCGCTCCTGAGTTTAAAGCAATCCAGGGAATAGCGGCGATCATGACCCAACCGGTCGGTAACAGACCTGATCAATTCGTCTTTCTTACCCAACAATTCCAATATTTTTTTGGTTAGTTCTATATTAGTAAGTTCGTTATTACCTCCGATATTATAGATCTCGCCGGCCTTTCCCTTATGCATGACTTGGTCTATAGCCTCGCAATTATCCAGTACATAGACCCAATCCCGCACATTCCTGCCATCTCCATAGAGAGGGACAGGCTGATCCTCTAAAGCGTTCGTTATAAAAAGAGGTATGACTTTTTCCGGAAATTGGTAGGGCCCAAAATTATTGCTGGAACGGGTGATAATGACCGGTAATTGATAGGTTGTATAATAAGATAAAGCCATAAGGTCGGCACTAGCTTTCGTGGCTGAATAGGGACTTGAGGGTTTCAAATTGTCAGCTTCTTTAAACGCTCCTTTTTCAATGGAGCCGTATACCTCATCTGTCGAGATCTGGATGTATTTAGTGATACTATTTTTTTTAGCCGCTTCCAGGAGGGTGTACGTGCCAAACACATTAGTCTTAACGAAATCACCGGCGTTGACGATCGAACGGTCAACATGGGTTTCCGCGGCAAAGTTAACAATGGCCTGGACTTCCTTGGCCCATTTCCCGACTATCTTTTGGTCGGCGATATCTCCCCTGACAAATTCATAATGTTTATTTTTTTCCAAATCCTTTAAATTATCCAGATTACCGGCATAGGTTAATTTATCCAAATTAACGATTTTATAATCCGGGTACTTCTTCATTATATACCTGATAAAGTTGGATCCTATAAATCCTGCCCCACCCGTTACCAAAATCTTCACTAATTATCCTCCAAGCTTGTTTGCTTTTTCTGTCAACTGCTTCTAACTACCATCCTTTTTTTCCCTGCCATGGTTTGTAGGGCACTTCTTTAGAATCCAAAGTTATCCGATATTCATCCGGTTGTTTATAATTATACAATTGGCTAGGTATATTCATGATCCATGCTTCATTTGCTGAAAAACATTCAAAGCCATGGGCCACTCCTTCCGGTATGACTAACGCCTGCGGTTTGTCCGAATTTAATTCAAATTCATTGATTTCATTTTTTGTCGCTGAATCTTCCCGCCGATCAAATAATACAACTTTAGCTCTTCCACGAAGAACGCAAAAATAATCCTGTTGCTTCAAGTGATAATGCCAACCTTTTACCCATCCTGGCTTACAAATCGTAATATATGACTGGCCAAAAGCCTTGAATTCAGGGGAATCATTCCGTAATATCTCGAATAAAGAACCCCGTTCATCCTTATGCACCACTAAGTCCTTCAGCACCACCCCAGCTATCATGTTTTCTCCCTTGCCTTTTCTGCCGTCCGCCATCCGCTGACCGCCGTCTGTCCTATAAAACTTCGATCTTAGAACTGTCCCCGACCATGACGCGGTAGGCTTGCGGCCGAGAATGTGACTTCTTGATTTCCACGTTTTGGCCGATCAAACTGTCTTCGATCCTCTTAATATCAATAATATGGCTGTTTTCCAGAACAATACTATGCTCGATCTCGCTGGACTCAATGCACGCACCAAAATAAATTGCCGAATATGGGCCCACATACGAATTAATTACTTTGGCATTTTCTCCTATAATAGCCGGTCCCCGGACAATACTATTTTCTATGACCGCTCCTTTTTCAATAACTACTTTGCCTTCAATTTTCGATTTAGAGTCGATCCGGCCGTCATTCTTGAAAATAAAGGTATCCAGGATAATACTGTTAGCTTCCAGCATATCCTCCAGCTTGCCGGTGTCTTTCCACCAGCCGGTGATAACATGAGGATGCACCTTCATCTTTGTATCGATGAGATACTGTATGGCATCGGTGATTTCTAATTCATGGCGCAAACTCGGTTTTATCTTATCAACTGCTTCAAAAATAGATTGGTCAAACATATAAACACCGCATAAAGCCAGATCACTGCGGGGATGTTTCGGTTTTTCCTCTAACCGTATCACCCGACCCTCTAATAATTCTGCCACCCCAAATTGTTCCGGATGAGGTACGTGAGCCAGTAGTATCTGTGCATTCGGTTTCTTAGCCATAAATTCTTCAACCAGGGACTTAATACCATCCTTGATCAGGTTGTCTCCTAAATACATGACAAAACTGTCCTGGCCAATAAAATTCCTGGAGATCTTGACCGCATGAGCCAAACCCAAGGGTTCACTTTGTTCTATATATGTAATTCTTACGCCCCATTTTCTGCCATCGCCAACTGCCTGTTTTATCTCCTCTTTAGTCTCACCGATCACTATACCTATATCCACGATGCCTGCTTCTTTAATCGCTTCAATACCATAAAACAGTATCGGTTTATTGGCGATCGGTATCAACTGTTTGGCATTGGTATGGGTGATCGGCCGGAGCCTGGTTCCTTTACCGCCGCTGAGTATTAACGCCTTCATAAAATCTCCTAAATTTGCAAATTCTGAATTCTATCGCTTCGCTTATGCTAAATTAAGGTTTTTTAATTATACGTATTTTACCACAATTTAGAATTAGTCCCGGTTTATCGAGACAAGTAATTTGGCATTTAGAATTATATTTTATCACGCCAATAGTTCAAAAGGTCTTCCATGGTCTGTTTGAACGGGATTTCCGGTTTCCACCCGGTTTGTTTCATAAATTTAGTATTGTCGCCATATAGTATCATCACATCGCTTGGCCGCAATCTGGCGGGATCCTCTTTTATTTTGATCGTGTCCTTCATCCTAGAAAAACCGATCAGGGTATTGAGCATTTCTTTTATGCTGATAGTTGTATTGGAGCAGATGTTGTAAACTTCACCGGGTTCACACTTTTCAGTAGCCAGCCAATAACCGCGCACAATATCGCGCACATCGGTAAAATCTCTTTTAGCATCCAGGTTACCGACGGAAATAACCGGTTCACGTTTGCCTTTTTCTATATCCGCTATCTGCTTGGCAAAATTACTGGTAACAAAATTCTCTCCGCGCCTGGGACCGGTATGGTTGAAGGCTCTGGTACGCACGGTCTTCAGCTTATAGCTCTGGCAGTACTGGTAACCTAACAAGTCCTGGGCTACCTTGCTTACCGCATAAGGCGACAAAGGACGCAATTGGTTGGTCTCTTTGATCGGTACTTCATCAGGATAGACCATGCCGTATTCTTCGCTAGAACAGGCTAACTGGATCCAAGGATTGATATGCAACTGTCTGACCGCTTCAAAGATATTCAATTGCCCGATTATATTCGTATTGAGGGTTTCCGCCGGAGCATTCCAGCTGGTCGGGACAAAACTCTGGGCTGCCAGGTGAAAGATCTTATCCGGTTTGGTGCGTTCCAGAACTTTCAGCACTGAACTAAAATCAGTCATATCAAATTCCAGATATTCAAATTTGCCTAGTAAATGGTTTATATTATCTTTTTTGGTATACCACCGGTCAACGCCAAATATTTCCACTCCCTTTTGTTTCGTTAAAAATTCAACCATGTGGCTACCGACAAATCCCGCTACTCCCGTAATCAAACATTTCATACTAATCTACTCCTCCTCTTTTATTTTCTCCTGATATTCCATTCTTCTTCTATAACGTTATCGGTTACACGCTGGGAATGGAAGAAACTCATTTTCCGTTCCGGGAACACCTTCAAATTAAACGTTATCCAAACTTGTTCTTCCAGTTGGTACTTGGTCCAGGATAATAACATTTCCCAGCAATGCAGGTCACGGAGCAGTTGTACGCTGCGTTCGGTGAGTTTTGTCCCGGTTATCCTTATCCGTTCATTACTTACCCGATACTTCGTATGAAAATTCAATTGCCAATTATCAGTTACCCAGAAGCCGACATCATTTTGAACATCCAGAAAGCCTGGATCACTCTTCAAATAACTGGCCAGAACCGACAGCGTCCACCGGTTCCGTCCCATGCGCATATCTGTAGTCACCCGCTGGGTATTGTGCGCCAGGATGTTATATTCTTCTGTCCCGGTTAAAGTAATCCAGTCATTCGGGGTAATGGTCAAAGTATTGACCAGGTTGCTGAACCGTTCCTTGCGATTTTTCGGATTATCCGGATCATCCGGATTCACCGCTAAAAAATAACCATTATGGATCAGGTTATAGCCAATACTGGATCTTAGTCTGACCAATTGTTTCCGGGAATAAACTACCACCGGGTCAGTTGTCGAATATTTTTGCAGTAAAGCATCGATATCAAAAACTGGCGCGTACTGACTTAGTTGCTGGCTTAAAATATCAATCCGCTTACCAGTCATTTTAACCGGTATTTTACCAGAGTCAAAGGTTGAAAATTTGCTTTGCCAGGGGTATTTTCCCGTTTTTGTCGGTAAAGTCTTGTTTATTCGTATTTTCCTGGCAAATCTGAATTCAAGAGCGGTAGAAACGCTATTCGATATTACGCCCCGCGGTTCAGATGGCCTGGACTTGAACTCTTCGGTGTAGCTATGGCTCAGGTCCCAATCCAGATTATCTGTTACCCGGGTACGCAGGTTCAAGTTGGTAAAATACTGGGTTCGCAGCACATTCTTAGTATCTAGCAGATCTACCCTGTCCTGCCAGCCTTCTAGCAAACCGACTTGCGGGGTTAAAGACATATTACGCGTAAGGCCTAGCCTGTTGGTCAAAGTTACATTGGTATTACCATCCCAAAGATAATAACCCTGGCTTTGCGTATATCCTCTTTTGGTCTCCAGATTATACGTAAAATAAAATGGCGCTCGCCGCGAATAACTCCAGGGTAGGCGCATCTGGTTGGTGTTAAAACTTACCCGCGGAGCATAAACATAATCAGGCTTATATTCTCCTCGACCAGTGTCTAAACCATTCTCATCTTTTATTGACTGCCAAATATCCCGTCTTTCCCCCAATACCCTGAAAGTATAGGTTTTCTCCAGCTTGCTTAAAGCTAAATATGACGTAATGTCATTGTTCACCTGGCGCCAAGCTTCCTCTTCATAACGCTTTTGAAAAGTCTGGTCACTTTGCACCTTCACATTCGCCTGCGCTATCCAGGTCTGATCCAGCCTCTGCCAGTGTGAGACTATCGCGCTCCAGCGTGTGGCTGCCGGCAGGATAGGAGGTTCTAATCTCTCTTTCTGGCGAATATGATAATAATACCAGGAACCATTCATCCGGTCGGGATAATTATATTCAAACTGGGCCCCTTTTCCCCATCCTAGATATTCCATATAATCCAAATACAACCGTCCATAGGTATTATCGGTAAGGGGATAACCATAAACGACTTTAACAAAATCACCTTCGGTGCTATTATGGCCAACATAGACATTCAGGGTGTATTTCTTGTTTTTCAAGGACTGGTAATAGACCGGAAAATATAAGACCGGGAGATCTCCGATATACAACCGCGCATGATGGCAGATCAAGTATTTTTTCGGGTACACCGCGATCCGGCTGGCTCTTATCCGGAAATGCGGTTGTTCCAAATCACAAGTAGTCATATAACCCGTAGGCAAGTACATTTTTTCCGGCCCCTGTCGCTCCATTTGTGGTCCGGTTATATACCATTTGTATGAATATATTTTACCGTAAGAAAGTACCCCTTGCTTGGTTTTCAGATTATAGGTTACTGCTTGCCCGCTCAGATCTTGGTCTTTATCTTTGCCGATAACATGTCCTTCCGCGGTTATGGTTTCATCTTTTAAATTGTAAAAGATCTCATCAGCCTCCAGGTACATGTCCCCTGAAGTTACCTGAACATGGCCACTGCCATAGACCAGGTCTTTTTGCTTCTGGTATTCCAGGTAATCAGCTTTGATATCCACAGGGCTGTCTGCTTCTTCAGCAGCAGCTTCTAATAATAAAAAAGAATTGAAGATTATAAAAAAGGCAGCTATGCCGCTTAATTTTTTGGCCATTTTTATTCGCTTAATACCAGCATTGCCGCTCCGATCACTCCGGCTTCTTCGCCCAATTTTGCCCGCACGATCTTTACGTCATGCAGCGATACTGCCAGGGCCCGTTCCTTAATAGTTTTCATCATAGGATCTGAGATCAACTTGCCGGCGTTGGCTACTCCCCCTCCGATAATGATCTTTTCCGGATTAAAAATATTAATCAAGCTGGCCAAGCCCACTCCCAGATACAAGCCCGTCTCCTGCCATAATTCCAGAGCTAGCGCGTCCTTGTAAAATGCGGCTTCCTCTAAAATCTTGGGGGTAATCTTGGAAAGGCTTCCTTCTACTAATCTGGTAATGATGCTTTTTTTACCGGCTTTTAATTTTTCAATACAACGGTCCCTGATATGCGGTGCTCCAACATAAGCTTCCATGCAGCCATGATTGCCGCAATTACACTTCCGGCCTTTGGATTCAACCGTAATGTGCCCAATCTCCCCGGCCCCTCCGCCCACGCCCCGGTAGATTTTACCATCAATAATAATGCCTCCGCCAACACCGGTACCCAAAGTAACACAAATAACGCTTTGCGCTCCCTTGCCGGCACCAAACAAATATTCCCCATAGCAAGCTACATTCGCGTCATTATCTATAAATACCGGAAGCTTGCATTCTTTTTTAATCTCTTTCACAATGGGTACATTATGCCAGCGCAGGTTGGGAGAAAATTGGATCACTCCTTTGGAGTGGTCGATCTGTCCCGCGGCACCGATGCCTATGCCCACGATCTGATTACTGTTAATATCCCTAATCAACACTTTTATATTTTCAATAATAGTTTTTATTATATAGCGAGCATCTTTATCTGCCTGTGTGGATATCTTTACTTTATTTTTGATCTTACCTTTAAGGTCAACCAGAGCGATAGTAATATTTGTTCCGCCCAAGTCAACTCCAACGCTGTATTTAGACATCAGCCACCCCATATATGAAACAATTTCTAAATTCTAAATCCGAATATCTAACCCTAGGAAAATCAATCCGCGCGATGCTATTCCATAATCCGCGTAATTTCTTTCTAAATAATGGTTTTTTCTGTTTCCGCGTCAAAGATGTGTATTTTATTCATGTTAAAAACAACTTCCAGGTCTTTTTCAACTTCGGCTTTTACATGCGAATCAAGCTTGGCCAGGAATAGGTTATTACCAGAAGACAAGTGGACATAGATCTCACTGCCCATAGGTTCGATCACATCAACTTTCATCTTCACCGGGCAACAACCGGGTATACTGCGAGCAAAGAATTTATCATATATATCCTCTGGCCTGATCCCGAACACAACTTTCTTATCCACACAATTAGCCAATAGGTCAGAGAGCGGGCTGTTAATCTTCAAACTAAGCTTCCCTTCTTCCAAGTACAATCCGTCACTTTTCTTTATTACAGTACATTCAATGAAATTCATTGGAGGACTACCGATAAAACCCGCCACAAATTTGTTCACTGGTTTATCATAAAGGGTTAAAGGATCGGCTATCTGCTGGATCAAGCCGTCTTTCATCACGACGATCTTGTCTCCCATGGTCATAGCTTCGATCTGGTCATGAGTCACATAAATAATAGTCGCTTCCAGTTTACGGTGTATTTTCTTGATCTCCGTACGCATCTGAACCCGCAGTTTTGCGTCCAGATTACTGAGCGGTTCATCAAACAAAAATACTTTTGGCCTCCTGACTATCGCTCGGCCCACAGCGACTCTCTGTCTCTGCCCTCCGGACAGCGCTTTCGGTTTACGGTTCAAAAGGTGGGTTATGCTCAATATTTCAGCCGCTTCCTCCACTCTTTCCTTGATCTCTTTTTTAGGTAATTTACGCAGTTTCAGGCCAAATGCCATATTATTAAAAACAGTCATATGCGGATACAGGGCATAATTTTGGAAAACCATAGCGATATTCCGGTCCTTAGGTTGCATATTATTGACCATAGTATCACCAATCCAGATCTCCCCTTCAGTGGCTTCTTCCAGTCCCGCCACCATACGCAGCGTTGTGGTTTTACCGCACCCTGAAGGACCGACAAAGATACAAAATTCCTTATCTTTGATCTCCAAGTTAAACTCTTTTACTGCCCAGACATCTTCACCGCTTTTCTTGCTTTTAAACAGCTTGCCTACGTGTTTTAACACCACATCAGCCATGTTTCTCTCCTCTTACTTTAATTTTGATCTTTTATTCTTGATTTTTTAATATTTCTTTTCTCGCCTCACCAACCGTATATAATGAACCAGTGACAGTCACTAGGTCTTTTTTCCCGGCTAAGCGTAACGCTCTTTTAATAGCCTGCGGAATACTTTTTGCTATTAACACCTCAGTGCCGGCCGGCCATAATTTTTTAATTTTTTGCGGGGACAAAGCTCTCTCTGAAACAGGCCGTACTAATATAACCTGATCGGCCAATGAAGCAATGATCCCTACCATCTGTCGATAATCTTTATCTTTTAAAACGCCAAAGACCAAAATAAGTTTATTTATGCCGGATTTCCTGGTCCCAAGCTCCTCTGCCAGGGATCTCATCCCGGCTGGGTTATGAGCGCCATCTAGTAAAACAGTCACGGGTCCCGAGTCACGGGTCCCGAGTCTAAACTCTTCAAGACGACCAGGCCAAAATACCTTTGCTAAACCCTGTTTAACTGCCTTTTCCGATATTTTAAAACCTTGTCGCTGTAATTCCTTGATCACAGCTATAGCGCAGGCAGCATTTACTTTTTGATGCAATCCTCTAAGCCCGATATTCCAGCCCGCCGGTATTTTGATACTTTTATCTGCTCTGATCAGCCTGGCTTCTTGCTCACGACATTGTTTCCTGAGCACTGCCAATACTTCAGGTTGTGTGGCAGCAGTCACAACAATGCCGTTCTTTTTAATGATAGCTGCTTTTTCCCCAGCGATCTTTTTTAAAGTATTACCCAGGTACTCGGTATGGTCATAATCTACATTAGTGATCACTGATACCAGGGGGCTTTTCAACACATTGGTAGCGTCAAGCCGGCCACCCATACCTGTTTCAATAATAGCTACGTCAACTTTTTCCCGGTCAAAATAAATATATGCCATTGCGGTTAGTATTTCGAAATAAGTCAACTTTATCCGCAGGGAATCACAAACTTTCCGCACTTCACAGATCAAACCGGCAAACGCGGCACGGTCAATATCCTTCCGGTTGATCTGTATGCGCTCGGTCACTTCCGCCAAATGCGGAGAAGTATATAGCCCTGTTCTCCTTCCTGCGGCTTGCAGGATACTGGCTAGAAAAGCACAAACTGAGCCTTTGCCGTTAGTCCCGGCAATGTGGACCACCGGTATCCGGTCCTGTGGATCATTAAAATTCACCAGTACCTTGGCGATCCTTTTCAGGTCAAATTGCACCCCGAGCAAAGCTAAGCTTTCCAGATAGCGGACAGCGTCACTAAAAGAACTCATTTTTTTATTATAACACATCGAATCACTCAACTACAATCTCTTTTACTTTCAGGGTCATCCCTTATACAGGTAATCCAGGAGTTTTTCGATAGTATCCTTCAAGTTTTTCCGTTCTACGACCGTATCCACCATGCCATGGTTTACCAAGAATTCGGCCCTCTGGAATCCCGGCGGCAACTGTTGGCGGATAGTTTGTTCAATTACCCGGGGACCGGCAAACCCGATCAAGGCTTTTGGTTCAGCCAAATTCACATCCCCCATCATTGAAAAACTGGCAGTTACCCCACCGGTAGTTGGATTAGCCATGATTGATATATAAGGTAATTTGTTTTCTCCCAGTTTAGCCAGTGCCGCGCAAGTCTTAGCCATCTGCATCAGTGATAAAATACTTTCCTGCATCCTGGCTCCGCCACTCACGGATACAATGACTACGGGAAGTCTCTTAGCGATCGCCTTCTCCACCATGCGGGCGATCTTCTCTCCTACAACCGATCCCATACTGCCGCCTAAAAAACTAAAATCCAGTAGCCCGATCCCAACCCGGTGGCGTCCGATATCACCGATGCCGGTAATGATCGCTTCATGGAGCCCGCTCTTTTTAGCATTGTCTTTGAGTCGGTCTTTATATTTTTTCAGATCCACGAATTCTAACGGGTCACAGGGTCTAACCTGGGTGTCTAATTCAATAAAAGTCTTTTTTAGACATAATTGCGCCAAACGTTCCTTAGCGGATAAAATAAAATGATAATCACATTTGGGGCAAACCTTCAGGTTTTTCTCCAAATCCTTGTTAAAAATGATCTGGGTACAGCTTGGGCACTTGGTCCACAAGCCTTCAGGTACATTTTTCTTTTTCTTTGGATTTTTGACAGCCATACTCACCTCAATAAAAACAATTCTAAATTACAAATTCTATCGTTCTTATGGAACTTATGCTAAATTATGGTTTTTACCTTAATTTGTAATAAGCGCAGGCGATGTCATTTAGAATTTAGAATTGCTTCTTAGACTTTTAACAAATTTTCCTACTTTGGAAACCAGGTCCTTTTTCCCGATATTCTTTTCAATGATGCTGACGATCGCGCTGCCGACTATTACCCCGTCAAACCAGGCAGAAAGTTGTTTCACTTGCCGGGCATTGGATACACCAAAACCAACTGCAACCGGTTGTTTGATATAGCGCCTGAGATTATGCGCGTGCCGGGCGATATCCTGCGGCAAGCTAGCCCTGGCCCCGGTAATACCGGTGACTGATACATAATACACAAAACCGGCAGACTCTTTACTGATCAATCCCAGTCGTTTGCCGCTAGTCAAGGGTGAAACCAAATATACCGGATCAAGCTTATGCTTCTTAAGTATTCTGCCGGCTTCCCTGCCGCTCTCCGGCAATAAGTCAGGGATAATAAAACCATCAACGCCGGAGTTCGCTGCCTCTTTGGCCAGCTTTTCCAAACCAAACTGGTAAACCGGGTTAAAATACGTCATCAATAATATCGGGACCTGGCTCTTTTGCCTGATCTTGCGTACCAGGCCAAGAATATCAGCCAAAGATGTACCGTTCTTCAAAGAACGCAAGGCGGCCCGCTGGATCGTAGGTCCATCGGCGATCGGGTCACTGAAAGGGACTCCCAATTCAATAATATCCGCCCCATTCTTTTCCAGTTCAAAAACCAATTCGCCGGTTGTGCGCAGGTTCGGGTCTCCGGCGCAAATATACGTTATCAGCGCTGATTTACCTTCGGCCTTTAGTCGCTTAAATTTCAAGTCAATACGATTCATAATTATCCTAGGTAATTTAAAAATAAAAATGCTAATATCAAAACCACATTCCAAAAATTAAAATTATCTTATTTATTTTGGATTCTAAATTGTCATTTTGGTGTTTGATCTTTGATATTTGATTTTTCTTTTAATTGTTCCATATCTTTATCCCCGCGGCCGGAAAGACAGACAATGATGATCTTGTTCTTATCCAGCTTGGGGGCGATCTTTTTTAAATAGGCCAAAGCATGAGAACTTTCTAAAGCCGGCAAAATACCTTCCTGCCTGGCCAGCAGGTCAAAAGCAGCCAGCGCTTCCTGGTCCGTAGCATTGACATATTCTGCCCGGCCTGTGTATTTATAGTAACTGTGCTCCGGCCCCACTCCGGGATAATCCAA
>JAQUQP010000007.1 GCA_028716025.1 bacterium
CGCCATTATAACAGCTACCGGCCCTCTATATTTAGAGATATTATTCACACTGTCGTATTTATCTTTTACCAGCAATCCGGCTGAGCTTGAAATTGAAGGAGATAGTTTGTCTTTAGCTACGTTGGTGAGATTATCCCAGGGGGTGAGCATTATAACTCCTCTGGCGGAAACATCTGCATCGCCAGCCAGAGCGGCAACAACCCAGCAACCCATTGATTCGCCCCAAAGATATATTGGATCGCCAAATTGTTCCTTGGCTAGCTTTACCAATTTTTTTGCCCCAAAAACGATATTGCTTTCAGTCATTTTACCAGGTTTCCCGCCATATCCGGGATATTCTGCCAATATCACCCGATAACCGGATTTCTCCAATGCATCAATATAGTATTTCCTAAAGACTGCGGGCCCGGCATTACCATGAAAAATAATTATCGTTCCTTTATAGGAGAACTGTTTGGTCGCAGACATTATGCCCAGATAGTAAGATGAATCTTGTGGCCATAGCACCATATCATTGCCAAGCACTGCCTGCCTAATATCCTGGAATTGGAACTGGCCGGGATAGTAAAGTATTTTCCGCTGGATATCGCATCCAGTAAAGAGTAATAAAGCAATAGGTAATAATTTTAGTAAATATTTCATATAGCTTCTCTTCTCTTTACCAAACAGGGGAAAGACTTCATAATAAATTTGAAGAAGCTCATTTCTTCCACGAATGGATTTCTGCCAACAATGTGTTCCCGGATATTGTCATATCTGTAGGTAAGATTGAGTTTTAAGCCAAGCAATGCCGGCATGAGGCCAAGCCGTAAAAAGCTTTTCATAAAACGGAACAGTATCCTGTCTAAACGATAGAATTCGTGATATAGCCAATCTGCTCCTGCCTGCAACTCTTCAGAAGTCATATTCTTAGGGCAAAAAACGCAATGCCTAAAATCATAATGCGCCCAACAATGATCAAAGATCCGGCCATCGTGCGTATATTCCTCAAATATAGAAGTCCCAGGCAGTGGCGTAAAGATATTCACTTGCACCGCATCTATTTCCGCCTGTAGTAAAAATCTGAGCATGTTTTCGAAAACATCAGTTTTATCTTGGTCCAACCCGACAATAATACCGGCAATGATCCCAATTCCGGCAGTTCTTATCTTATTGATCTTTTCCAGATACTGACTTCTTTCATTAAAGGTCTTCTCTATTTTTTCAAGATTTCCCTCATTCAATGTTTCTATGCCGATAAATAATCCTTTGCAACCAGCTTGGGCAGCTAAAGAAAGCAATTCCTGGTCATCAGCTATTTTTAACGAGCACTGGCTGACCCATCTTTTTTTTAATGGTACCATAGCCCGGAATAATTGCTTGGCAAATTCTGGTTCTGAAATAATATTATCATCTACAAAGATAAAATTCTTGGGGACAGTTTTCAATTCTTCCATAACTGCCTCTTTTAATTTCCGGCGATAGGTATTGCGATGAAACGCGGTAATTGAGCAATACTTGCAGGAATGGGCACATCCCCGGCCAGTTTGTATAGCATAAGTGGTAGCATAATATTTTTTATTGCGGTTGATCAAATCATTCCTGGGAATGGGTGACATCTTCAGGTCACAGAGACTGTCATGGCGATAGACCTTTTTAATTGCCCCTTTTCCTATATCGCCTATGAACTCCTGCCACAGGCCTTCGGCATCGCCCACAATAACGCTGTCAAAGTGTTCTTTCACTTCATCAGTACAGAAAGTCGGATGGTATCCGCCGGCCACAATGATTTTTCTTCTTTTCCTGAACTCTGCAGCTAGGTCATAAGCTCTTTCAGCCAAGGCGGTCATGAAAGAGATACCGACTACATCAGCGTCTGTGTTAAAATCCAGCTTTTCCACGTTCTCATCACAGATATCCACTTGGTGCTCAGATGGGGTCAAAGCAGCAACAATGGTTAAAGGTAAAACACTGAATCTTAACATATTCCTTTTTGGAACTGCTTCCTGCTCGTTCTTTATCCTTACTTTTTCACCTGCCGGTTGTACCAAAAGGATCTTCATTTTTATTCCCCCTGTTAAACCAAACTGACTTACATAATTCCTTCAATTTTACATAATCCACTTTGCCGGTGCCAAGCTTGGGTATCTCTTTCAATAACTGTACTTCCCGCGGATGGGCCAGCTCTGAGAAGCCTTTTTCTTTCAGTTTTTCCCGGATATCTTTAAGCTCTATTTTCTGGCTATTGACCACTGCGATCAATTTTTCACCCTTCTTTTCATCTGCTACGGCCATTATGGCAATCTCTTTTCTTTCACCGAATGCTCCGGCTAAAGCATCTTCGATAGCCGTGAGAGAGACCATTTCTCCGCTAATCTTGGCAAACCTCTTCATTCTCCCGACTATCTTCAAGAAGCCGGTTTCCATAGTTTCCACGATGTCACCGGTGTCATACCATCCCTGGTCTTCAATCAGATATTTATGATTAGCTTTTTCATTTTTCAGGTAGCCTTTCATTATATTTGGACCTTTTACATATAACCGGCCTAATTTACCGCTTTTATTATCTATGCCCTCTACTGGCACCAGTTTATAGTCTATACCCGGCAAAACCTTACCTACTGAACCATATTCATATTCCAAAGGACTATTAATGCTGATAACAGGGGCACATTCAGTGGCACCATAACCGCTCATTACCCTGATACCATAGGTTTCCACATATTTATTGAATACTGTTTCAGTCAAGGCCTCGGCCCCGCAGAAAATGTAACGCATAGCGTAGAAATCATAAGGATTAGCTTTTTTGCTGAATCCATTAAGGAAAGTGTTCGTACCGAGCAGTATGGTACAGTTCTGGTCATAGGCGATCTCAGGGATTACCCGGTAATGCAATGGGCTGACATATAAAAATACTCTGGCACCCCTGAATAAAGGCAGTAAAGTCCCTACGGTTAAGCCAAAACTATGAAATATGGGTAAAGCATTCAATACAAAGTCAGTATCCCGAAAATCGATCTTGGACATTGCCTGATAAATATTGGAAATGATATTTTCATGGGTCAAGCATACTCCTTTAGGCACGCCTTCAGAGCCTGAGGTGAACAATAGCAGAGCCGTATTTTTAGACTCTTTATCAATAAATTTATAAGCACTCCTGGTGACTTTAGTCTTGCTATATGCTCTCAATTTATCCAAAAAACTGATTTGGCTTGGCAAATCCTCAATATATACCACTTTCTTCCCGGCAAAAGTCACCGGATCAAGCTTGATCTTCGCCAAAAACTCTCTGGACGAGATAATAGTATTTATATCAGCCAGCTCCAGGGTTTGCTTGATCACTACCGGGCCACTGGAATAATTAAGAAAAGCAGGCACTTTTTTAGCTAACTGCAAGCCAAAGAACATTAAGACAGTAGAAGTAAGATTTGGCAGCAATATCCCGATATTTTCTTCTTTAAAACCGGCAAAATAATCTTGTAATAGAAAAGCTCTTAACAGAGCTTCTTTATAACTGACTTCTTTACGGGTAATATCCTTAAATGCCATCCGATTCCCGTTTTCTTGGCAAAGCTCAATGAACTTACTAGCCAGGGTAGCTGGTTTATTATGAGCGGCAAAACATATATCTGTTAACATATGATAAATAGCACGGGCAGCTTCTTTCTTTTTGAGTTTATTAGGTAGGTGGCCTACCTCGATCGGTGGTTGAACTTTGCCTATGGTAACAGTTAAAGGAGCAAGTAAATTTCTTCTACCTTTAGTCAGGGAGGTTACAGTCAATTCGGCATTCTTGATATATATTGGAAGTATTTTAGCTCCGGTTTTATAGGCAATAAACCCAGTGCCTTCATATATTTTCATTATACTGCCTGTCGTGGTCCTGCGCCCTTCCGGGAAAACCAACAGATGAGTACCTTTGTTCACTACCCCGATCACCTCTTTTAAGGCGTAGGAATTCAAAGGATCGATCTGATAAGTATAATCATTATCCATGAATGGCTTTAGATATGGAATCTGTGCTGTAACCCGGTCCACCAGCACCTTAAAGGCTAGAGGTAAAAATGACCAAAGAAGCGGCCCATCCAGTAAACTGGCATGATTAGCAATAATGATCAGCCTGCCGGGAGCCTTGGGAATATTCTCCAAACCTTCAATTTTAATGTTATGGACCAGGCGGAAATAACCCCGGAAATAAAGCTTTACAATTTTTTCAATGCTGATCTTAACCAGAGAACGTTTATCAGGCACAGGAAACCTCCAATTGAAAGAAAAGTGATGATCGAAGACACTGAAATCTTATTGAAATACCAGAAAATCCCCGCACTTATCAGCATCGATCCGTTTTCCAGGAAATTCTGGATAGCAATGATTTTACCAATGTTCCGTAGATCGGCTTTAGCCTGGATAGCTGCATTAAGCGGGATCATAAAAAGCCCGCCAAAAATACCTAATACTACCAATTCAACCATCATAAGGTAATAATTACAGTATCCCAATACCATTAGCAGTACTGCCAATCCCATACTTAATCCGAATATCCAGGATTGTCTAACCTGTCCGGTCTTAAATTTTTTGCCAGCCAGAAAACTGCCAATAATTATACCTATGCTGAGCCATAAGGCTAACAAGGCTATAGCAGTAGCTGTTTCCAGTTTGACCACATACTGGCCCCAAGTTTGTAAATTAAGCTTTACAAAAGAGGCTGAAAGCCAAAATATTGTAGTACCCAGCATTGGGATAAGAAGATACCGGTTACTAAATACATCTTTCATAGAGCCCTGGAAATCTTTTACGGCAGCGATTAGTTTTTCATCTTTATGGCAGATATTGGATTCATCCATAAGAACATTGAATAAAACCGCACCAAAATAAACCAGGCACAATATAATATAACTAGCCTTATCTCCTAAATTATCAATTAGTAGTCCACCGCCAATAATGCCAATAAGAATCGAAAAGATAGTAGTCATTTCCACGGCAGCATTGGCTTTGACCAGCTCTTCTTCGCTTTTCAATTCAGGAATGATGCCATATTTAGCCGGTGAATATATCGCCGCGCCCAGTCCTACTATTAAATAAGATATAACTAACAGATTATGACCAGTCACCAGACCGGCTAATCCAACAAAACAACCTACGGCTTTGACTAAATTAGCCATGATCAACACCCGTCTTTTAGTAAAATGGTCAGATATCCAACCTAAACCCGGAGCAAATAATACATAAGGAAGGAAAAGGCAATTAGCATATAGAGCAGAAGCCACACCGAATTCAAGCAAAGTGATTTGGCTGGTCTTGACCAGAACTAACAAAATCCCCATGATCACAGAGTACACCGCATTATCGCCAAAAGCGCTTAGGGACTGAGCTATTAGCAGGACATTGAAAGTTTTCTTTTTATTCATTTCAAAACCGCCTGTTTTCTTATTTTTTCCAGACTACTAATAAGGTCGTTGATCTCTTTCTTCCCGAAATTACCAAATATTTTATTTACTTCCTTAAAATATTCTGGCTCCAAGCGTGACAGTAATTCCAATCCTATAGAGGTTATGGCAATAAGATTTACCCTCCGATCAGTGGGATGACTCCCCCGCTTAACAAATCCGCCCTTTTCCAGCCGGTCTATCAATCCAGTTATGTCAGCCCTATTAACAAACAACCGTTTACTTAAGTCTACTTGGGATAGTTTTTGTTGTTTGGAATACTTTAATTGCATTAGGACGTTAAATTGGGCATCAGTGATCTCAGATTTACTGAAAAATTTATATGAGAGCTTAGAGAATATAGTACCGGTATATACTATGTTAAGTAAGCACTCATGCTCTATAGTTTCTATTGGTTGGTCCAGCCCTAATTCTTCTCTTAAACTCATATTCCCTCCTATCTACTGTTTATCTATTAACTGTTTCTATATATATAATATATCAGTTATCTTATTTTGTCAAGCTCTTTTTTTAATTATTAGAAAAAAGAAAAGGAGAAACTGTTTAGTTTCTCCTTTTAGTTGGTATTCGCTCACTTGTAGCTTTAATGGAATTTTAGAACTGGAAAACGTTCCCTTTTTTATTTTGGATCAAGATAAAACTACGTAATGCGGTTAACTCCATAGCTTTAATAGAGTTAAAGGTCACCCCCACTAAATAACACTTCTCTTCCGGCTGTAGCAGACACCAGACAACCTTAGCCGTACTGCGTAAACTAATGTTCAATAATCCCGGCAGTTTAAAATGGAGCGCCAATTCGGTATTTTCGTTGAGGGGAATAGGGCTTTTCAGACAAGCTCCTTTTTCACTCAAGTTAATAAAACTGCAGGTTTCGGCACATTCTGAACCACCGGAAGCCTGGCATTTTATTTCTCCAGTCCCTTCAAATTTAATGCGTAGTGCCTGCCGGCGTTCAGAACCGGTATAGACTTCATTAATCATGTGGCTTACCTCGCTTTTATCAAACTAAGATATTCACTTCCTGTACGATTCTCTCTTTATGATCTGTTAGTTATTTTGGGCTCATCCTTTCCTCTGCTTTTTTTATGTACTTTTCCGCTTTTAGAGCTATTTTATCCTTAGGATTGATTTCTATCACTTTTTTCCATTTATCAATCGCTCCCTGATAATCACCCTTTTTATAAGCGATCTGCCCTTCTTCAAAATACTCTTTAGCTGTTAACCGATTGGGAGTTGTCTTGATACTGATCTTGCTTTCCTGTTCCCTGGTCATTTTTTCAGCTTCTATTGAGGAAGTAACCACATATGGCGTAATAAAGACCATTAATTCTGTTTTTTCCTTGGTCAATCCCTGTTTCTTAAACAACCAGCCCAGAATGGGAATGTCTCCCAATAACGGTATCTTGCTGTCAGAATACGAATCATCATCCTTGATCAGACCGCCGATGACTACGGTTTGTCCATCTTGAACCACTACTTTGGTTTTAGCTTCACGATCAGCCAGTATAGGCGCATTCAATTCCGCGTTAGTTCCTAAGATCTTTTTAATGCTGAGAGATACATCCAAGGCTACGTCTTTAGCCGTGTTAATAAGCGGAGTGACTTTTAATTCTATAGATATATTTTTATAATCATACGTTTTTACGGTTTGGAGCTTTCCTGCTTCGTCCGTGACAAAATGTACTTCTTTCAAAATGGGGACTTCTTCTCCCACTTTAATTATCGCTTCCTGATTATTACTGGCCAGCACATGCGGTGTGGAAAGGATATTCACCTTTTGGTCCGTAGCCAATGCCTGCAATAAAGCGGAAACGGAATTATCACTCTTCAAAACCGAATATTTAAGACCGTCACCGATAAAATTACCCACCCCAAAATTTTGCTGTAAAGTTCCTGACATCTTTGGATTATTTTCTCCCCAACCCTGGGTATAGGACCATTCCACGCCAAGTTTATTCTCTTTGGTCAGGCTTACTTCCACCATCAGAGCCTTAATGAGCACTTGCGCCGTCCGCACATCCAATTTCTCAAGAATACGCTGGATCCGGGGATAATTCTGGTTAGCCGTGGTAATGATCAGGCTATTAGTGCGGTCATCAATGACTACGTTAAAACCGCCATCGATCACTGAATTAGTTCCCGGCTTAAGCATTTCATTTAGTATTTTAGCAATATCGGCAGCCTTGGAATTCTGCAGGGAAAATACTTTGGTATTATCATTGGCCGTAGCTGTTTCCCGGTCCAACTTAAGGGCCAAGTCCTTAACCACAGCGAGATTATTTTGTGTCGTTATCACGATGAGGGCATGCAACCGATTGTCCGGAATGATCTCCAGGTAATTAACGATGCGGGGTTTAGAGGTCAACAAGATCGCTTTAATTTTAGCCGCTAACGCATTTTCCTCGCTATTCTGTAAACTGATAATATCGATCTTTATCCTGTCGCCATAGATAGCCACATCGATATTCTCCAGGACTTTAAGGATCTTCTTGATATTGGAGCCAACATCCGTCAATATAAGCGAATTGGTCCGTTCATCAACGACCACATTGCCATTGCGTGAAATAAGCGGCTGCAGATCATTTTTCACTTCATTAGCGACAATATACTTTAAAGGTATGATCTGGGTAACAACCCGGTCATCGCCCACCTGTACCGACTGATTTGTTCTGATCTCAATGCTCTTCTGGGCAGCTTCGGTTTGGGTCACCACTTTTACCATGTTCTCATAACGGACCATGGTCAATCCTTTTATTTCCAAGATCGACTGCAGCATATCCATAGCCTCATCTACCGGAATACGCTTATTACTGATCACGGTCACGTTCCCGCGCACATTATCACCTAAAATAAAAGTAAGCCCGGTCACATCGCTAAAAAACTTCAAGACCAGGCTGATATCTGTATTCTGGAAATTTAAAGCAATAAGTTGCTGTTCTTTTTCCGGTTTTGCCAGCGCTGGAGCAGCTATAGGCGGTGCAGGAGTTATAGGTGCTGTAGGAGCCGCTTCTGGAACAAGTGGTGTAATGGGAATAAATGGCGGCTGGCTCTTTATCGGTTCTGGCTGTGCCAGGTCAGTAGCCTCCGCAGGTTTTTCAATGATCGGGGGTACAGTCAGCTTACCTGGATCAAAATTAGGATCGGCGGCTGATAAGGGTATAACCAGAAATAGAGTGGTCATTATAGTGATCGTACTTATTATTATGGATATGTTCTTTAAAAGTCTCAATGCTGTTTCCTCCTCATATGTCTTACCGTATGCTTTTAATTCTTAATGTTATCTGGAATTTATTTTCATAATCAAGATATACTGTTTGCGTTTTTTCATCTATGCTGACGATCTTAGCCCCATTCAGTTCATCCCCTGCTTTGTAACTCCCCCCGATTCCGCTCTTCTGGTCGGTGATCAGAGCAGAGGTATCAGTACCGTTAAAAACAACACCGCTTAATAACAAGTTTTGCGATAGTTCAATTTTCTTGTTTTCAATAGCCCGCAGTTCTTCTGCTTTACGGCGTTCTTCCTCTATCCTTTTCTGTTCTTCCAGCCTATTCTTTTCTTGATCTCCCTCATTAACTGATTTAATAGTGTTTGCTTCCCAAAGAGGCCTAAACATATTCCTCTGTATTATTATACCATAAGAAGAGTATGGCTTGCCATAAAGAACAGTGGCCAGGAAGAGAAAAAATACAAAAACCAAAAATAAGCGCCGGTAGGTATGCATTAAACCATCCTATTTTTCTATATACATGGTTGAAGCTACGACCTGGATCTTCAGCGGATCTGGATTATCAATACTATTGTCCACCTGTAAGCTTTCGATCCGCATCAGATTTCGCCCATTAGCCAGCTCATATAAAAATCTAACCAAACCACTAATGTCAGCTTCCATGTTTATCTGTGCTTCCAGTACTTGGTACCCTTCCGCCTGCTTGACGGGTAAAGGAGTAATGCTATTGATCTTCCTGATCCCGTTATCCCGGGCGACTTTTTCAATTTTAACAATGAACCGGGAAGCATATTCATCAATGGCTCCTTGAGCCGGTAAAAGATTTTTTAAACGAGAATAATCATTTTCCAAAGTCTCTTTTTTCGCCAGGAGCCCTTTGCTTTTGATCAAAAGCTGTTGTTTCGCCCGGAGGGTTGTATCAATCCTCCGCCAGAACTTGAAATATGGTT
Organism: bacterium; assembly: GCA_028716025.1. Next base: position 9,604 of record JAQUQP010000007.1, read on the forward strand.
CCACAGCAAAAACATACAACAAGGTGATCCCGATGAGAATCACGCAGAACAAGAGAACAATTTTTTCCCGTTTTTGCAGGATCATTCGGTTATGGTTTCCTTTAATTGGCAGTCTATTGCAAATTCTATCAGGTTTTGATTGCCATACCGCGCTTCTCTTGATTCCTTCATGGCTACTTTACCAAAATAACGGGTTTGATCAAGCTGCAAAACAAACCTGGTAACTGCCTCATAAGATTTGGTTTTGCCGCGGATAATTACCTGCCCCTGAGAATCATATACTAAATGATCGATATATATTTCCGGCGTCGCGGCCAGGGAGAGTTGTCTTAATCCTTCCAGTATTTGTGTACGGTCATCCAGCCAACCGCTATAGAGTTCGGTTTTTTTCTGTAAGTCCCTGGTTAGTTCAACCTCATTTTTTAATGCTGCCAATTCAAGATCGATCTCCCTGATCTGTTTTTTCTTATCGGATATTTTCAAGTAACTTATCCCGGTCAAATAAACTAAAAACAATCCAATGATCAAGGCCAAGGTAAAAATTATTTTCTTTTGTTTGGCCACAGACCTGTTGTCCAGTATCTCTGGAGGCAATAGATTTATATCTACCGGCGCTTTTTCAGCCCCTTGTGCAGCCAATCCCAGAGCCACCTGGAATGATACTTCCTTTTCTTGCACTCCAGGGTCTGCACCTAAAAAACTCACCGGGATATTCAGTTTTTGCTCCAGGAATTCTTTCAAACCCGGTAGTTGACTGCCACCGCCGCTCAATAATAGTCTGGATATTTCCTTTTTTTTGCTTTCCAACCGGAAAGAGTCTAACGACTGATTGATCTCATGCAGTAACTTTTCTCCCCACTTTTTGCCCGTTTCTCGCAGTTTTGGGTTGTCAAAAACCGGTTCTTCCTTCTTTAGCCGTTCACTCTCCTCAGGATTCACCGCTAATGCTTTTTGCAGCATCTGGCTCAGAGTCGCTCCGCCAACCGGAGCACTACGGGTAAACCGCAATGCTCCCCCGCTAACAATGCCAATTTCCATAGTATGTGCGCCGATTTCGATAATCGTGCTTGTTTCCAAGTCATCTTTAAACAACTGTTTGAACCGGCTATATAAACCAAAAGAGCTTAAGCCGATCAGAGTGACTTTCAGTCCGGCGGCGCTGAGTATCTTCAACTGTTCATCGATAATATCCCGTCTTACCATGACCACGGCTATATTACTGTTAGTTTCCTGGTCTTCAATTTCATAATCGATGATCTGGCTGGAGATTACTACTTTACCTAAAGATGCCGGTACATGCTTTTCTACTTCAAAAGGCAGCATTTTACTTATTTCATCTTTATCAACTGATGGCAATTTTATGAATTTTACGATCGCGGAATTACGGTTAATACCCAGGACTACCCCGGTTTTGACGCTGTATTTCGCTCCGGCGAAGAACTCCCGTAAAAAGGCGATAGTAAAATCCAGGCGTTCCTGCTCATTCGGCTGCATAGACAAAGGGATTTCTTTCTTCACTGTCTGCCATACGGCCCAGCCCTTGGAAGTCTTCTTCAGCTGAACAATCTTTATTGATGTTGTACCCAGATCCAGGCTGGTTAATATCCTTGTTCCAAACATTTAATCCTCTTGCCAGTATTTTATTTCTATCCCCTTGCTGTCCGGATCAAAAAAAAGGTATGCTGTTACCTTGTTATAAGTTTGGCCATAAGAAGCGGTACAAACCGCTTGAAAATTTTCCGCCTGGTAACAAAGTAAGTCTTTGATCTGATTCAGCACTGACCCATCAATGATCTGAGTTATTGTCTGTTCATTTATATATTGATCATCTGACGTTCCATACATTCGATCCTGGCCCAACCGGTATTCTATAATACTCTGGGCCTGTTTTTCCGTCATGCCGGGTAACGCTTTCAACAGTTCCAAGGGGGCGGTATTGACATTGATCTTGCCATTACTGCGAATACTGGCGATGGTTTCGACCTTGGCCACTATTTCTTCAGTAATATCCCCGCTTAGTAACAACTCCCTCATAGTTTCCAGTTTCCGCCCAGCCTGCCGGAATTGAAAGACAAAGCGCAAGACAGCGTCGCTATTAGCAAAACCAAAACTAGCAAATACTTTTTCTAGAAGATTTTTGGAAGCGCTATTAAGATTAACTTTCCCTTCTTCATTAGTCAGGCGCACTTCATATTCCCCGCCGCCAATCTCCCCCTTAAAGGACCGAAGATATGTTTCAGGAAAAGTTTCATCTTTAAGATGACGTTCCTTTTCTTCATAAATTGAACCGATCATCCGTTCAATACCGCTTCTGGAAATAGCCCGGGTCTGACATTCACGATAACGGTAATTGCTGATCCTAGCTTGCAGCCGGGCTACATAGACCACCCCCCCGATCACCACTTCCAGGATCACCATTATCCACAACACCACTATTAAAGCAATGCCTCGGGTATTTTTCATAAACTATATATTAACATAAAACCCAGGATCAGGCAAGTGCCTTACTCTAGAGATCTGCTGATCAGAATCAGTAAGACGATGTTCAAGAAGAAAGGCAAGTAGAGCAGTTTATTCAACGCCCGGCTCTCCAAATCTCTTTCCAGCACTAAGGGATTCAGCACCAGGCTAAGGCCTATGATCAGGGCCCAGATATTAGCGGTGGTATAGGTAAGGTATATCATATATAGTCCAAACAGGACTTCCAGGAAAATAATCCTTTTTTCCCGATAAGACTCGATATGCGCTATTTCACCAGTCACCAGGAATTGAGCTTTTTTAGTAACTACATATTCGATAAAATCCACCGATGACACCACTACCGTAGCAAGGCAGATATAAGTAAAAACGACCAGATAGCGTACCATATAGGCCGGTTTCTTGAACAGATCGATCACTACCGGCCATAACTGGGCAGTGGAAGTGATCAACATGATCAGCAGAAAATCAAAAGTCCAATACACCTTATACTGGATATGAACTATAAAATCCAGGAAATTTGCCGGATTGACCGGATAGATCAAATGTACGGGGATATTAAGTTTGAAAATATTCTGGCTATAAGGCAATATTATGGCGGCTACGATAATATAAGTTAAAAAAGGCAAAGCCAGCAACAAACTGCCGGCGGAAACAAAGACATCAATTTTTTCCACCCAGCTGATATTTTTGCCTTTTAGGAACGCCGGGAAATACTTTTCCAGATACTCAGCCGCCCCCTTAGACCAGCGGTTATTGCGTTTTCTCATCCGTTTATAGGTCAAAGGGAACTCTTCATAACAATATACATCCCTGGCAAAAACGCCCTGATAATCCTTTTCACGCAAGAAAGAAGAAAAAGCCAGGTCCTCGCTGGCGACTTCCGGAAATCCGCCTATCTCCTTCCAGGCACTGGTCCTGACTACGGCCCCATGGCCATAAAACATCATGAATCCGTATTGTTCTTTTACCGGGACATAATGATTCCAGTGCAAATCGGTATTGAAGGAAAAGATCCTGGCAAATTCACTCGCCTGTTTTGGATTGGCTTTCTGGTTAGCCTGGACAAAAGCGATCTTTTTATCCAAAAAGAAATAAGGTATCAATTTTTCCAGGAAATCTTCCGGGAAAATACTATCAGCGTCACTAACAGCGAAATATTCATATCTATTCCCTATCTGTAGGAGAGCCTGATTGAGATTCCCGGCTTTAAATCCCCGGTTATTTTCCCGGCGCATTAGTTTAAGCCGGGGATGAGCAGAGACAAAACCGTCGATCTTTGTCCGGATTCCTGCATCAGAGGAATCATCTAATATATATACATCAAAATTATTATAGGTTTGTTTTAAGCAGGATTCCAGCGCCGTCTCCTGGAAATCATCTTTAGTAGTATATAATATTGCTGCCGGAGGCTTTATTTTCAGGACTGGCAACTCATATTGCGGCGCTTTTACCAGGAAATAGGAATAAAAAGTAAAAATCGCATGATACAAACCATAGAACCAGAATAAGTTCAAACAGAGGATAAAGACCGTAATACCCGCTTCTGATATTATATTGGACTGGTAAAAAGCCGGGTCATACAGCTTGATATCAAAATATATACAGATCAGTGCCCAGGTTATGAATAGACTCATATACAGGCTATTTTTTTTCTGAAACAATTCTTTCCCGGTATTAGACAATTAGTGGACCTCAATATTCACGAATATTATTCAATTTCAGAACTGTTTTCTGCTAAAAACAGGACTAATGACCTCTAAACTAAGCTCTTCCGGATCATGCATGTCAGCACTTTTCACCAGGACGGTTACCTTTACGCTTTGCGGTAATTTTCTGCTTATTTCCGAATCCCATTCGCTGGACCACTGACCGTCGTTAAAATAGCTAAAACCAAGGTCTGTTATCAAAGGAGTTACCAGTGTGTTGTGAGCTTCCGTTGGTAGCCCTTTTACCAGTCCTTCAGGTAATTTTTCTTCCTGGATCAATCCGTCCTGAAGATAATATCTCACTACGACCATACCGATCTTCCTCATCTCAACATGCGAGCCAATATAACTGGTAGTAAAGGTTATTTGGTCTTTACTTCCTTTCAGGTAGCTGAAAGCGCCACGCAGGTCAGAACTAATTATATCCAGTGCTACTTGGGCGTTTTGATATAGTTCGATCTTGTCCTGCAGATTACGGGAATTATTCAATGCGGTCCGGTAGGTAAAATACACCGTACTGATCACTAGCGACAATATTACACTGGCGATAAGCATCTCCACCAGGGTAAATCCCTGTTCATTTTTTAGCTTGCAGCATTTCAACAAGGACATCTTTTTTTTCATTATTTTCCAACCATTGTATTTTTAAACTTAGCTTATCCACATGTTCAAAAGCAGGCTGGGCGTCCATCTCCCAGGTAAAATCAGGGTCGGTATCACCAAAGTCACCATGGTTGGTACCATAAACATACGAACCAGGCCGTATTTGCGCTAATTTACTTTCAGCTAGAGTTTTCGCTTTGATCATTTTCAATGACCGGGAGGTTGTTCTTAATGCTGCGCTCATTGATTGGATCAGAACAACCATTCCTAATGATAAGATAGCTAAAGCTACCAATATTTCGATCAACATAAAGCCCTGTTGGTTATTATTTTTCATGATCTAATACCGTCACTTGTCCGGTTAAACCGGAAAAAACTATGGTATATACGCTACCTTTGGTATCAGCTAAATATATATAGGCACTTTCACCTAATCCAGTGGGAAACATGGTGATATCTGGAGGTATGGCCCTTTTAAAAGTGATCCCATCCGGCAGGTTTTTTTCTTTAAGCAGGGCAGTGTTTATTTTGTTGAAGCTTGACAGCCTATTACCGTACTCCTGTTTTTCCAGCCAATAAGTTCCGTCATAGACGTCAAAATGCGCCCGATACCTTACCCCCTCGCTTATTGACGCCTGATAAGCATAGCGCAGCATCCAGGTGACAGTCTGTACGGAACTCTTAAGTTTAGAATCAAGATATATCTTACTAAACGTAGGCATAGCCAGTAAAACCAAAACCATCATTATTGACATTATCATAGCTAATTCTATAAGGGTAAATCCCGTTAGAGAATTTCGTTTTCTAACAGGATGAGTTGCTGGCAAATTAAAACCGATAGTTTTCTCTAACAGGGTAAAGCCCTTACTTTTGTTTCTCCGTCCAATTGCCAATATCATCCTCTCCACCCTCTACCCCATTCGGGCCGAAACTGTACAAGTCATAATCATTATTATGTTTCCCGGGAGCGCTATAGACATACGCATTTCCCCAGGGATCAAGAGATACGTCTTTTTTTAGATACGGGCCATTCCATTTTTTTATATTACCGGGATTGGTCAATAGGGCTTTCAATCCTTCCGCAGTTGTAGGATAACGGCCGCAGTCCAACTCAAAAGCATCCAGTCCCATGCCTACTGTTTCAATTTGCAGGCGAGTGGCAGAAACCCTGGCCTGCTCAGTCCTGCCGGTCAATCGCGGCAGGACCACCGTGACTAGGATACTGATTATAACCACGACGAGCATTATTTCAATTAACGTAAAACCTTTTTTGCTATTGATATAGCGCATTACTTTCTCCTATGTTGACTATTTTATCGCTCCGCTGATCTCAAAGATCGGCAATAGCATGGCCAGGACAATAAAACCAACGACCAATCCCATAAGCAAGATCACCACCGGCTCCAGTAGTCCGGTTACGGTCTTCAGCATATTTTCGACCTTCATTTCGTAAGTATCGGCGACACGCTGTAAGGATTGCTCCAAACTGCCGACTTCCTGTCCAGCAGCGATCAGGTCACTTACCACCGGCGGGAAGATGAGGCTTCTGGATAAAGGCTCAACCAAGCCCTTACCTGACTTGATCTCAGTATAAAGCCGATCTATCTCCGCACTGACTAAAGTGTTCCCTACCGCCTTTTTAGCAATTTCTAGAGCAGTGATCATGGGTATGCCATTGGTAAGTAAAACCCCCAAAGTGCGGGTAAATCTCACTACCATTTCATATCTAATGATCTTACCTACGATAAAGACATTCAGCTTTAGTTTATCAAACCAAAGACTTCCTTGCGGGGTTTTGATATATCTTTGAAACCAAACCGCGAGAAAAATAACGCCTGGTATGTACAGGAACCACCAGTAAATAAAAAAATTACTAAGTCCCATCAATATACGGGTGGGCAGAGGTAAAACACTTTCCACATCCTTGAAAAGCAGGCTGAATTTGGGAATGACCATTATTAACAGGAATAGAATGGTAGCCGCGCCGACACAGAGCATAACCAGAGGATACGCCATGGCTGTTTTTATTCTATCGACAAGGACCTGATCCTTTTCTTGGTAATTGGCTATACGTTCAAGACTGGCATCCAGCATGCCGCCGGATTCTCCGGCTTTAATCAGTCCGATATATAAGGAATCAAAGACTTCGGGATATTGACTTAAAGCTGTGGACAGGGACTGGCCTTTCTGAAGTTGGTCCTTGATCTCTCCGATCACTGTCTTGAGGCGTCTATTTTCAGTCTGTTTATAGGAAAGTTCCAGGGATTTAACCAGGGAAAGTCCGCCCTTCAGAGCATCCGCCAGTTGCCGATGAAAGATCACCAAGTCAGCCCGGCTTATTTTTGTTTTTAGATATCCCCGGCTGGCTTTTCGGCTTTTCTCTTCGATAATACTGACTGGGAAAAACCCTTTTTCCTGTAAGTATTTGGCAACAGCTTTTTTGTTATCAGCTTCCAGGATATCGTTAACCACGGATCCGTCATTAGTTTTGGCTTTAAACTTATACAATCCCATTTACGTTACCCTGATCACTTCGTCGACGCTAGTTATACCTTGCGCTACTTTATTGAATCCGTCTATCGACAAGGTTCTCATACCCATATTTTTAGCTTTCTTCTTAATAACACTGACCGGTTCCTTTTCTACGATCAATCTTCTTATCTCATCATCAATGATCAGTAATTCATAAATCCCGGTCCGGCCCTTATAACCCATGTAATTACATTCCGGGCACCCGGATGCGGAAGCTTTATATATTTCCTTATGGCGGACATCTTCCGGTTTTAATCCCAACTCTTTGATCAATTCATCTTCCAGCGAATACTTCACCCGGCATTTAAGACAAAGTTTGCGGACCAGTCTTTGTGCCAAAGCCGCTTCCACTGAAGAGGAAACCAGATAAGGAGGTATACCCATATCGATCAAACGGGTAATAGCCCCGCAAGCATCATTAGTATGCAAGGTGCTAAACACCAAATGCCCGGTCAAGGAAGCCCTGATAGCTATCTCTGCTGTTTCCGGGTCGCGAATCTCTCCCACCATGATAATGTTCGGGTCCTGGCGCAAAATCGACCTCAATCCTTCGGCAAAGGTCAAACCGATCTTGGGTTTTACCTGTATTTGGTTGATGCCTTTAAGTTGATATTCCACTGGGTCCTCAACAGTCACTATCATTTTATCTGTGGAATTTATGCGACTAAGGCCGGCATATAAAGTGGTAGTTTTACCACTGCCGGTAGGACCAGTGACCAAAATAATTCCATGCGGCAGTTTGATCAACTTCTCTATCGCTTTCAAGTCGTCTTCTTCCACTCCCAGTTGTTCCAGTCCCAGCAGCACCCGGTTCCTGGGCAATATCCGCAGGTCTATACTTTCTCCCCAAATGGTCGGTATACTGGAAACACGGATGTCTATCTCTTCCCCTTCCAAGCTCAGTCTGATGCGGCCATCCTGCGGTAAGCGTTTTTCCGCGATATTTAACTCAGCCATTATCTTAATGCGTGAAACTATTGTGGCTTCAAATTGTTTGATCGTATCCGGGGCCGGTATTTCGTGCAGTACGCCATCAATACGGTAGCGTATGCGCAGGTCCTTTTCAAAAGGTTCTATATGTATATCCGTGGCCCGGTTCTTATACGCATCAGTAATGATCTGGTTCACGAATTTTATGATCGAGACTTCATCCCCCCTGGCCTCTTTCTCAAAATCCTTAAGTTCTTTCACTTTATGTTCAGCGGTACGCCCTTGTACCTGGGTTTCAATGATCTCTTCCATAGTGGCCGCGCCTATACCATAATATTCATGGATAGCTTCTATGATCTCGTCTTCTTCGGCCACCATTATTTTGATATTGCTATTGATCAAAAGCCTTATTTCATCCTGCAAATGGATATCAAAAGGATCAGGCATAGCGATAACTAGCACTCCGTCCTCTTCGCGCATCGGCAGGATCCTATGCTGGTAGGCGTAATTGGCCGGGATCTTCTTCACTACTTCCGGATCGATTTTTTCCTTATTCAATCTTATATAGGGAATATTGAGAACCTTGGACAGCGCGTTGAAAAGCTGGTCTTTTTTAACGTAACTCAACCGGAGCAGGATCTGGTCAAGTCTTTCTGCTGTCTCCTTTTTTATCTCGTTGGCATAAACCCACTGCTCCTGGTCAATAATTTTATCAGCCAGCAAAACATTTTTTAATTTTTCTTCCCATACTGTTACCATGGGCCAGCTCCTTAGAATTTTTTAGTACCTATTCTTGCTTTCTGATCACAAAGTTATCTATATAGAAAAAGGCCCGGGGAGGATTTTTTCCCCTTTCCAGTTTCATGAATCCAGTACAGTCCCAGTTGGCCAGTTCCAAGTCTTGAACGATAAAATCATTGGTCCGGCCTTTCAACATTTCTCCCAGGTCTATCTTGGCGTGATGCCACTGGTCATCGGCCAGGATATCCCTGACCGCGCCTATTTTCTCCATATTTATATCCCAGTAGATCTTTTCATCATCAGTTAATACGATATCATACCACTTATTATTGACTTTAGCCAGAATATTAATTTTTACCCCCGGAGGTATTTTATAATCAAATTCCAGGATATTGTACTGGTTAGCATAATATGGTTTAGAGATCATACTGCAGGCAAAATTACCTTGATCCCCGCGATTGGTTAGTTTTAAGCACCTTGACCGGTCATGATATTGTTTGCGATTCCGGTTCAATATGGCACCAGTCTTGAGGTAATCAGAATGCCATTCGCCAAGGTTCTGTTCAAAAGTATTTTCTATTAAAATCGCTGTATTCTCATCCCGGGGAGCGGCTTGCTCATTGATCTCGGCCTCATTCACTATTCTTTTATTCTCCAATACGGCATACAAGGCAAATTTATCCGGTATAGTATCCAGGGCAGCCCAGACAGAATCAGCGCTATTACTCAGATACGTTTTTAGCGGCTGCCATTTCTTTCTACCAGGATCATAATAATATATCTGCAGATTATGTTTATCCATATCCGGGGACAATGAATAGTTTATCTGGAGTTTTGCCGGCCGGATAAATTTCGTCCCCGGTGGATTAAGCTCATATATTTTGCTGGCTAATCTTGTTTTACGCGGTAAGGGCAAATTCTGTACAGGTAAAGGCAAGAGGGACATAACCTCTACCGCCCGGTATAAGGAGTGTTCCGGAACGATAAATAATGCCTGTCCATCCGGGCTCCCCACTTGGCTATCTATAGAATTCAGTATGACCCTGCCGACTTCAACCATTATTTTATCTTCTACTCTCCGGCCTTTTTTATCCACTACTGTAAGCTTGAGGGTGTATATGCCGACAGGCAAGTCAACTTTATGATTACCATACTGGTATTCACTTAGACCTGTATCCCACATCCCCAGATTCCCAGGAATAGTTTTATCCAGGGAAAAATCTATTTTAAAAAAACCAAAACCTTCTTTAGCTTCTTTTGTGGAACTGGAAATAAAGACCCACTGGGTTGGATCCTCACCTGGCCCATACTCCAATTTATAACTTTGAAAATCTTGACCGCAAGCCATACCATAAATTGGCACATCTCCCCTGACCAGAGCGTATTTATAGGGGATAGTGATCTTGGCTACCAGGTTGTCCGGTAACGGTTTATCAGCCGCGAACAGGTAGAGCGGAATAAAAACAAAGCACCATAAAAATAGCATCTTTTTCATTAGTCACATCCTGTTATGATTAGCCATAAAACCAGCTATATATCTATACCAAAATATCAATATAAAAGCAATGGGCTGGATAAGTAAAATTACTTTCTTATCTCAGCCCAAAATTGCTCATTACAAGATTAATTCCGGCTTATTTTATGGCCGCTGCCTTCTCCTGGCTGACTTTAGCCACCTTCCAGTACCAGCCGCGCGGATCCCAACATTGCGCGTAACTATATTGGTTCATGATCGTATTGAACATTTCTTTGGCTTTGGCCGCGTCTCCCTGCTTCTGATAAGATTGACCCAAAATGTAATAGCAGGTAGCCACATCATTTAAAGCCCAATAATAAGGAGCAAATGTGCCTTTAGCGCATTCCTTTAATCCGGCTTGCATCTCAGCCGCTTTTTCTCCATACAAATAGATCACTTTCTTGGTATAGAGCTCTACCCCTTTATAATCACCTTCATCCAGGGCTTTCCAGGCTTTTCCCGTCAAGGTAACCGAACGGTAATCCTCGTAATCATACTTGGTCCCGTAATTATCCAGTTTATCCTTGGCCACTTCAGCGACTTTCCAATGCCAGCCTTTAGGATCCCAACAGACGGCAAAACCAAGCTGGGCGGCTTTTTGTAACATGGCCTTAGCCAAATCATCCTTACCTTCCTGGAGGTACCTGTCTCCCAATATATAATAGGAGGTAGCTACATCATTTACAGCCCAGGCAGCTGATTCCGCGCCTTTCACCGGGAATGCGGTCAGACTACTCTTCATCTCGGTAGCTTTTTCTTCATATAAGTAAATGCATTTCTTGGCATACAGCTCAACGCCTTTGGTATCTTTCTCTTTCAAAGCGTTCCAGCCCTTAGTAGTCAAGGTTAAAGAACTATAATCTTTAAAATCATATTTAGTCTTATAATTGTCCAGTTTATCCTTAGCCACTTCGGCGACTTTCCAATACCAGCCGCGCGGATCCCAGCAAACCGCGAAACCAAGCTGGGAAGCTTTTTGATACATCTCTTTGGCTAATACATCATTGCCTTCCTGCATGTATTTCTCGCCCAGCATAAAGCAGCACGTGGCAACATCATTCATCGCCCAGGCTGTCGCTTCCGCGCCTTTGGCCTTAAAAGCGGTCAATTGGCCCTGCATCTTTTGCGCTTTGTCGCTGTAAAGAGCAAGGCACTTTCTGGCATAGAGTTCTACCCCTTTATAATCCTTAGCTTTGAGCGAATCCCAACTCTTCGTGGTCAGATTCTGGCTGGTATAATCCCCGTAATCATATGGGGTACCGATAGTTTTCAGTTTATCCTGGGCTACCTCTTTAACATTCCAGTACCAGCCGCGCGGATCCCAGCAATAAGAATCCTTATATTTTTCCACGATCTGCTGATAATTGCTTTTCGCTTCTGTATCATTTCCTTCCTTACGTAATGATTCAGCTATTATAAAATGAGCAATAGCTACATCATTGAGATCATTCTTTTTGATCTTATTATACTTTTCCAGGACTACAGGATCGCTATTATCAATAACCTTGGCCGCCAGGATACTTGACGCATCAAGATCGATGCTCTTCAGGCTTTCCAGCGCTTGTTGCTCTTGCACAGCTTTATCCTTCAAAGTATTAATACATATTTGCGCTTTGTTTTTAGCTTCGTTATAGTTCTTGCCACTGAGCGCCTGCCAGGCAGAATCAGTATCTTGATTAGCCATAGCTAAAGGGCTCAATAAAAACAAGAGTGCTACTGAAAACATTAGAACCTTTTTAAACACTTTTCCCTCCTCTTAACTGATTTATAATTTAGGCTTTCCCGGGGATCGTTTTCGATCCCCGGGAATTCTTCCAATATTTATTTTGTTTTACTCAAGAAACTCTTCAAAGCCGTTCTATCTTTACGGTCGCTAAGGATGAAAGTAGGATCGGTAAACACGAAATCACCAATCTCCACATCGTCAAGCCAAGCAGTATCACTACCGCTGCTGACACTGCCATCCTTTGTATAGCTCCACTTAAAGGTATGACTTCCTTCACCCAGATAGTAGTACGCCATACTCCAGTCCCATTCACCTGACCAATTACTTTGCTATATATCATCAATATAGAACCTCAGGTAATCCCAGTAGTATTCTGAAGAGACCTTAAACGCGAACTTAATAGCCTCGCCACCAGTAGTGATATTTCTGGTGAGCATAAGATCGCTTTGCTGGTTATCTGAAATATCTCCGGATTGGGCACAATACGTACCACTAAAAGGATTGCTGGTCGTTACTGTCCAGTCAGCATTACCGGAGGTAGTGAATGGAGCCAACACTCCTGATTCAAATCCGTTAAAGAAAGTCGGATATTTTTGTATCTTCACATTATCTACCCAAGCTGTATCACTACCGCTGCTGACGCTGCTATCCTTATAATAGATCCAGGTAAAGTTATGAGCCCCAGCACTGACAAAATAGGCAACTTTTTCCCAGGGAACTTCTCCTGACCAATAAGCATACAGGTCATTGTCAATATAGAATAGTAGATAATCCCAGCCGTATTCAGATGATACTTGCCTGGTGAAACTAATAGTCCCGCCTCCCGCAGGAACCACTCTGTTAATGGTCATATATGTTTGCTGATAATCATTGATATCCCCTGCTTGCGCGCTATATGTACCACTTGAAGCGGTAACTGAGGTAACAAACCAGTTGCTGTCTCCGCCAGTACTGAACGGATCCAGCGTAGCATCCTCAAAGCTGTCAAAGAAGAAAAGGTCAGAACCTTTCATAGTGACATAAAGGTCTTTAACCACACCGTTATTGTACGTCAGAGTGATCTTGCCTGTTTGATCAGCAGTATAACCGGTATGATCAACAGTCACGGTAACATCAGTAACCTGGCTCCCGCTAATTGATCCACTGGTTGGAGACAGGCCTGTTATCCAAGGCTCACTCTCTGTAACCGACCAGGACAGAGAACCTTCACCAACATTGCTGACCTGGAATGTTCCGGTCGTGGTATCAGCTCCAATTTCCACATGTTCCGGTGTAACCTTGACGATCGGCGGCTGAGGATTCCGACCGATCATTAATACCACTTTAACATCCTCGCTGCGGTCACCTGAAGTTACAGTCACATAGCCGGTATAGACACCATTATTCAATCCTGTCCGGTCTATATTTACAGTGATCTGAGCGTAGTTATTGTAAGCCAATCCAGTCCCGCTAGTCGGGGAAATACTGGAAATCCAGGAGACATCCTCACTGGCTGTCCAGTCGATAGACTGGCCATCGATAGAAACGTTCTTAATATAGAAACTGGTACTGTTTTCAGTAGGATCTTTTACAAGTAATTCATTGCTGGTAAGCACGTATTTTTTACCTAATACTACATAGGCCTGGCCAGCAACACTCTTGACTTCACTGTTATTCTCAAGAACTGTAAAAAGATCACCATGACCGTCACCGTTAAAGTCTCCTGATATTAATGGCAGGAAACCCCAGCCATAAGCCGCGCAGCTATCATCAGCTCCTGTTTCTGCCAAGAAGCTGGCTTGGGCATCAGTAGCCAGATTAACCGTACTCCAACCGCTGCTCTTCCCAAGGTACACATAGCTTTCAGCAGGCTCAGTGCCTGAATCAAAAACCGCGCCAGTGACTACTACTTCACTAATCCCGTCTTCGTTCATGTCCTTGGCAATATGCGCCCAGGCAGCTTGTTCCGGTGAACCATTCTTGTAGGGCAGATTCAGGGTAACATTAGCATCCGTAGGTATGGTCTTTTGCGCATTCCACTTGGTAGTACTGCCAAAAAGCAGATAATTGGAAGTACTGCCTGTAGACAGCAGCAGATCGGCACAACCGTCACCATTGACATCGCCGGCAGACATCCAGCCGACATTGATCTTATTGTAAGCTACGTTATTGGCTACGATGGGGATAGCTACGCTAAGGTTGTTATTAACATCCACATCCGAGCCCCATGCTGCTTCTTTTCCTGCTTTTCCATAGACCAGATATCTGTACCAGGTGCCGGAACTAATAGGATACTCCAGATTACCCAGGACGATATCATCATAACCATCATTATCGAAATCTCCGGTTGTTATAACATCACACCATTGCCACCAGTTGTATCCTATCGCATTGGTCCTGAGACTGCTATACAAACGGGTAACATCAGAAAGGTATGTGCTCCCGCCGCCTGTGCCATAATCTATTCTCGGCAGGTCGTAAGCCATCACATAATCTTTGGCTAGATAGCTATCCCACTCACTTTGCTGTCTGCCCCAGATAATGTAGGCGCCCGGAGAATCACCATTATCAGATCCGACAACCAGATCTTCATATCCGTCATTATTGAAATCTCCAGAAGCGATCGCATCACCAAAATCATGCCAATAATAGCCATTGGCCCTGATAATTACGTCAGCCTCTCTTAGAGAATAATGCCTCCTCCAGCCATCAGCCGGTTTATAAAAGTAGATATAAATTGCCCCGGCGGCATTGTAAAAGCCATTATTTAATGGCTTTTACAAT
>JAQUQP010000008.1 GCA_028716025.1 bacterium
ACTTTGGCCTTAAAGGCCGGTTCGAATTTCTTACGCATATTCTATGACCTCCTTTTCAGGCTTAGTATACCGCTTTTTACACCTTAAGTCAGCTTGAAAAGTGGTCCAGTTTCCTTAGACCAGTATACTTTAGCGAACAATTGCCAAAACCACCTAAGGTTTGATTTCATAAAATTTAATCCATTAATGAATGCGCCATTTGAAATAGAGTCTGACTCTTTAGCTGATGTTAACAAAGAGCTATCACCTGAAGAGCCTACTATAAACCTGGCTTTTAGTGTTAAAGAGCGGAATACATATAATCTACTCATAAACCTTGAGAAACAAATACAAAAGGAATCCTGGGTTAATTTCAAGACCTTTGAAGTGATGGTAAATGGGAAAAGTATCAAGAAGATAGTTTATGGCGGTGAGAAAGCAGAGTATAATATTCCATTGAACAAAGAGCTCGTTATTGGGATAAATCGTATTTCCTTAAACTGGCTAGAAGGTAAAGGAAAGATATCTTTGAAGAAAATAGCTTTGCAATAGATAATATGAATCGAGTCTCTTTGGGAATACTCCATATTATATATAAGGTAAGGAAGTTATTTTGAGCAAGACAATTGTAATGAAGCAAAAAAGCAATTCAACCGTTCAAAAAGTTTCTCAGAGGGCTTCTTTTCATCTCTTTCCCAATGAGCTACAGTAGAAGGATCGACTTCTATAATCTTCGATAGAGACTCTTGAGTTAAGCTTCGGTACTCTCTAGCTCTTTTTATTCTTTGTCCCAGTGTTTTAATCTTGGGATCATAGGGCCAGTAGCCAAGGAAAAGCATTACGGCTTGCAGTTTACCGCAGTTTGGGGTACCTGCGTTGCCCTCCCAATTCTTGATTGTGGAGGGAGAAACCTTGAACATTTTAGCTAATTCTTGTTTTTGGAGTTTCAGGTCCATCCGCTTCATTTTTAGGTGATCTCCAATGGTTTTAGGCAGTTTTAGCTTGTAATACGGTACCGGTCTCTTAGCAATAAGGGTGAAGGCACAGTATGGCAACGCGGGGATGTTTGTGCAGCGATATAGACGATATTAAGCAAGAATGTGATTCCCTAAAAGGGTATTATTCACTTGACAACTAGTTATTCTCATGTTATTTTTATTTTAGTGATTGTTTTGAAATAATTAATAAGTTTGCTTATAGACATACATTAAGGAGAAGAAGCAAATTTATTATGTTTAAAACAAACACTCTGAAAAATAACTTAAACCATCCATACTTATAATATGGTTGGTTTTTATTTATAAGCTGGCTCAACTAAAGGAGTCTCGTAATGAATAATAATAGATTAACGATGATCATAATTTTATTATTACTAAATTTGATTACATTTAATGGGACGGTTTATGGTACTGCTAGTCCGCATGATCCAATTTATGAAGTAAATGTCAATCTCAGTACCGATAGTTTTAATCCTGCTAAAAATGAAACATGCCATATAACAGCAACCATAAGGAAATTGGATTATTGGCTTTGGGGAGGGGCAATACCTGCCGGATATGATGTTGTGAGCTATGCGTGGGGTATAAGAATACAACAAGCAATAGAACCTTATAACGAATATGAAGTGTTGTCAGGAAATGGATTATCCGTGAATAACATCCCGTATCCATTTGCGTCATTTGATTGGGATGGAAAAGATGAAAATGGCAATAATGTCCTAACAGGGGATTACTATATGTATGTCTGGGTAAATGCAATCTATACCCCTGAGACATATGCATATCCAGGCGTAGTGGTAGAAAAAACAATCCATGTTCAGAATCTTATATTAAAAAGAGTTGGGGTTTATTATAGCCATCAATCAGGGAATGGCCTTCCTATAGCAGGATATCCGACTAATGCCACACCTGTAACTGTTAGAGCGATAATCTGGGCTAGTGATGGTGATAGTACTATTGAAAAGCCATACACTTTGCAGGATCAAGATGAAGAAATAAATGATGGAAAATGGTATAATACTGGTAGCGAAGGTTCACAAGCTTATAGTACTAAACCTGATTTAACTATACCAGTTTTGAATGTTTCAGAATACCCTAAAATATATAAGTGGCCGGATAACTGGCCGAAGCCAGATTTTGAATGGAAAGTGTTATTTAATAGAGCTAATAATAGTAACATAACCGGTTTTAATAAAAATTATAAATTTAAAGAATATACTAACCTTTTTTGGTCAAGTGGGTGGGGAGATGACGGTGCATTGCCTGGAGGAACCTGGAAATTTAAAGTAAAAGCGTTTTTGGACAAAGATAAATCCCAAGAACAGTTTGTGGTGTCCGCAGATACCGAATGCGCAACTAGAATTAGCGTGCTGGATAGTACTGCTCCTAATGATCCGTACGGTGGAAATGGAGATTATCTCAGATGGCTTAGTGCTTATCTTGAGGTACCATATGAATGGGGCGGGCATTGGTTCGGTGGGTTGGAAGGTCAGAATGTTGGTGGTGTTAAAATCTATGAAGGTTACGGGACAGATTGCGCTGGGCTTGTGAGTAATGGAGCAAGATGGGCAGGATTTAACTGGAATAGCTGGCGTGCTTATACATTTACATTAAAGTATGGTCCAGACTGGGAAATTGGTACGACCGATGATAATTATTATTCACAAAAAATAGACACATCAAAGATAAAGGTGGGGCATATTTTAAATAGAATTACGCAAACAAAGGATAAGGTAACATATGTAGGCCATGTGGCGACAGTTTGGGCGATTCGTGATGGCGGGAATAAGGGAAAAATTGTTGATGTTATTGAAGCTGTGGGAAATCCAGATAACAAAGTTAAAATTAATAAGGGCAGATATCTTCAAACGCATTACTTGGATAAATATTATGAATTAAGAGAACTTAATAGACACTAGGAAAAGAGGGAATTTATGGATACCAAAAGCGTAAGGTATATCTCGATATTTACGGGTTTTATTCTTTCGTTATTTATTATTTCCAGTCATTGCTTGGCACAGGAAAAACTGTTCTCCATATTATACGGAGAGGAAGAAGCACAAATAGGTGTCTATATCCCTAATTATGAAAATGACGGTGAAGATTCAGAGGGCCCAGTGGGGCCATCTGATTTTTGCATAGATACACAGGGGAATGTTTATATTGCTGACGTTATGTCTCAGGTTATAAAGAAATATAGCCCCATAGGTGTTTTTATATTAAAAACAGAACCAATTGATTCATTAGATTCCCTCTGCATTGACAACGAAGAAAATATTTATGCTATTCATGGGACAACAAATGACCAATTAACTAAATTTGATAAAAATGGAACGTTGGTTTGGTCAAAAACTATAGCAGAATTCAAAAACCCAGTAAATTATCAGGGATTGACTCACGTTCGCATTATAAATGATTTCCTTTATCTTGAGACTAGTTTAGGCAATGTTATGAAATACATTAAGATAGATAAAGAAGGTGTTTTTGTTGAAGAAGTGCCATCAGATGAATTAGATGGTAATGGGAATTACTATACCTTAGGCAAAGCAATATATTCGTTCGGAAATATTTTTAGAGATGATAAAAAAAATACAGGGGAGTATATATCTGGTGGTGAGTTTGACCTGGTGAACTCTAGTCGCAATATTATAAAAAGTTATAGAATAATATTTCCTGATGAATACGGAAAATCAGATCAATTGCGGGGTATTCGAGACTGGGATTATGATTCAAGAGGAAATATGTATGCGACTGTTTACATCTATAGAGCATCGGAACAGCAGATAATTTATGACAATGGATTATTTATTGACAGTGATGATCTTATTTTCAAATTCGATAAAGAAAGCAGGCATATTTCAACAGTGAGTTTCCCTTCTTCACCATTTATAAATCAGAGAGAATCGGTTCGTCTCGATAGTAACAATAACATCTATTATCTCCAGTTCTATGCAGATCATTTAGATGTAGTTAAGGTGTCTTCTGACAATATACCTCCCAAGACAAACATCTCGATTTCGCCGTTCCCCAATATAGCCGCTTGGAATAACAGCGATATTACTATAACCTTAACTGCTACGGACAACGAAGGTGGATCGGGAGTAAAAGAAATACACTATACTCTGACTGGAGCGGTAAATGAAGATAAAGTAGTCCCAGGGCAGACTGCTCAAATAGTACTAAAAAGTGAGGGGACCACTACCATATCATATTATACCCTGGACAATGCTGGCAATAAGGATGAGACAAAATCTCTCATCCTTAATCTTGATAAGACCGCCCCTTTAGTTTCTCTTAATTTAGAGCCATACAAGATAAAACTGCCTTTCCGGCATGAGACATATCACTTTTACACGCCATTCTTCTATAAGCTGACTTATTCGGTTACAGATAACCTTTCCGGAATAAAAGGATCGAAGACAGGCCTAATAACTCCCGATATCAGTGGCTTTAAGACCCAGCTAATGAAAGGGAAACAACTCCATATTACTGTTAATGTAGACAAAAAACATGTGATTATTATTGCCCCAAATCCTCAGCAGGTTTTAGAGCAGTTGAAAGGTAATCTTCTCGTAATTGATAACAACCAGGTTATGCATTTAAACCAGAGGCCAAAAGCAAAAGGGTGGATGATAAACAAGACCGACAAATTTCTGGTTATATCTGCGCCTTCAATTGTATTTAAAACCGAGGCAAGCGATTATGCTGATAACTTAACAGCTAAAGAGTTAAAATATGAAAAGAAGAAAATGCCTATGCCAGATCATTGCAAGCTTATGATTAACAGAAAAGAATTTTCCCAGGAAGAAATAGAAGATTTAATGGAAGATATGAATATTGATACAGATACAATGAAGAACATACGTAAGAATTACAAGGTCAAATAGCCAAAGCTTATAAATAGAAAGCAATAAAAAGAGTATCAAAGTATACTAAAGCATCTATCTATCCTTAGAAAAAGCTTTTGCTTTGGCTGTTTTTATTATGCTTCTCATATGCAGGCAAAACACCTGAAAAAGTACTGCCAGCTTACTCCTGAAAGCCAGGAACTGCTTAAAAATGCTATAAATAAGCTAAACCTTAGCGCTCGTGCTTATGACCGGATCCTGAAAGTCGCCAGGACCATTGGCGACCTGGAGAATTCCCCTCAAATACAATCTCCGCATATCGCCGAAGCCTTGCAATACCGCAGTTTGGATAAAAATTTATTTGCCTAAGATTAAGTAAAAGCGAGAAACAGTAAGAACGAAGAGCAGTTAAAAAGCACTAAATTTTGCTTTAACTGTACTTCGTATTTGACTGGTAACTGTATTTCGTACTTACTGGTTTACTTTTATATTGACACTGGCATGTAATTATGATAAACTCCTGTCATGAAAAGTTGTCAAAATTCCGTAAAGGAAGGTGTGGCAATGAAAAAGATATTTATTTTTGGAATGATAGTGTGTGCCATTTTCTTATTGTCCGGATATTTGGCCGCGGAAACGGAAACTGAGGGGAATGGCGACGGGGAGCATTTTGAGATAAAGAAAGATGCCATCAAGATCACTTCAACGGTTTCCGGGAATATCGATCTGGATAAGGAAAAACTGCCTCCTTTCCAGGTTGAATCCGTACCTCAGAAAAAATTTAAATATGACGCGGTGATCACTGAAGTCGCTGATCCAAAATTTGATAAAACTATGATCAGTAATAATGACTTGGTGAGAATTAATGCCGGTTCTAAGAAGAATATAGCTGAAGGGGATATGGTAAAAATCTTTAAAAAAGGGAAACTAGTTACCGAAAGAATAAATATCGACAAGATCGCGCCATCGATCAGCCAGGATGAAAAACAGGAACGGAAAGACGTGCCGGTGGTGACCACTATCGGTGATGCCAGGGTGGTAAAAGTTGAAGCCAAATCCAGTGTGATCCAGATATTACGTTGTATTGAATCCATAACTATAGGAGATTATATTAAGTTAAATAAGTAATCGTATCCTGTCAGGAGTTTCTATGCTGAGGAAACTGTTTTTTTTGGCGATCATTATAGCTGTCTGTTTTTCTTTTTATCGCCAAATATTAGTAAAGGCGCAGGAATATGTTGATCAGCATGCTCAGGAAGCATGGGCTCCGAAAATACAACTCTATATAGGAAAAGTTTATTCTTTTGCCCGCGATTACGTCCAGGCAGAGAAAGCATTCCTGCTATTGAAGAAAAAATATCCTAAAAGCAAGTACGCGGCCAAAGCCCAGTGGATGATCGCCCGTATTTATGAAACTAAGGAAGATTATAGCCGGGCTAAAGCGGAATTTGAAAAATTCATGAAAGATTATCCAACAGATGAATATGCCAGGAAAGCGGACGATAAGCTCAGGATCTATTCCCTTTTTAAAGAAGAGCAGAAGTAGAAACCATTTTTATGATTAATAATTATTTTGGTAAAGTTGTCAAGGCAGGCCTTAAACGGAATAATGTTAGTCTGCGGTGCCTTTCCAGGGGTGTAGGTTTAGATCCCAGTTTTCTTTCTAAGGTCCTGGCCGGAAAACGAAATCCGCCGTTAGAGGAAAGAAGTCTGGTTAAGATTGCCCGGTATCTGAATTGTGACGCGGATACGCTGGTGTTGTCAGCAGGGCGTATTCCAAAGAAATACCAAACTGCCCGGCACCGGCATAAGTTTTTAGAACTCTTTAGGCAGCTTAATTCTAAAAGATAAAAGCAGATGTGCCGAGATTCAATGTTGACCTAAGACAGCCTGGCTGTCTTTTTTGTTTTAAATTTAATTGAACAGGTGTGAATATGGATAGCTGGATATTGGTTAATGCTGCCGGAAGTTTAGGTAAAGCCAGGCTGAAAGGATTACTGGATTTCTACCAGGAACCAGAGAATATATTAAAGTGCAGTGAAGATGAACTTTTAAAGACGGGCTTGGTGGATAGAGCTTTTACCAATTCTCTACGCGTGATAAAAAAAGAATTTGATCTGTCCCGTGAATATAAATTAATCGATAAATATAACATAAAGATAATTACTATCAAGGATGATAAATATCCTGCCGGTTTGCGCTATATGAACGGAGCGCCTATACTCTTGTACCTGTCCGGGGAAATAATAAAAGAAGATATCCTGGCTATCGGTGTGGTCGGTACAAGGGATTATACTGCTTATGGCAAGAATGTAACTGAGAAGTTTAGCGGAGAATTAGCTAGTGCCGGGGTGACCATTGTAAGTGGTTTGGCTCGGGGTATTGATACTTTTGCTCACCAGGCGGCTTTGGGAGCTAAAGGACGGACTATAGCTGTTCTTGGCGGCGGCATAGCCGCCTTGTATCCGCCTGAAAATAGGATTCTAGCCCAGGAAATCACCAAGCGTGGCGCTGTTGTCTCTGAATATCCAATGCTGGAACAACCCAGCCGGATCAGTTTCCCATTGCGCAACCGGATAATATCCGGCTTGAGCCTGGGTGTGCTGGTGGTGGAGGCCGATATAAAATCCGGAGCGCTTATTACCGCTCAATGCGCGCTGGAACAAGGCCGGGAGGTTTTTGCGATACCCGGTAATATTACTAATGAATATGCCAGAGGAACTAATCAGTTGATCAAGGATGGAGCCACATTAGTAGAAAGTTCACAGGATATTATTGATGCGATCAGTTGCCTGAAAGAATTGACCACCAGGAAAAAAAAGCTCAGTAAACAGGAGACTTTTTCTTTTCCTGTAGATGAACAGGAAACAGAATTACTGAAACTTATCGGCCAAGAACCGATAAACATAGAAACCCTGGGGGCCCGGACTGGCAAATCGGTAAATCAACTGTCCAGCCTTTTGTTACGGCTTATCTGCAAGGAGCTGATCAGGGAAATGAGTGGAAAGAATTATGTCCGAACAATCTAATAAATTAATAATAGTGGAATCTCCGGCTAAAGCCAAGACTATCAGCAAATTCCTTGGCCCTGGTTTTGTGGTCAGGTCTTCAATGGGTCATATCCGGGACTTGCCTGAAGGCAAACTGGGCGTTGATGTTGAAAACAATTTCAATCCCACGTATGTGATCCCACCGGAAAAAGCAAAGTTTGTCAAGGAATTGACTGCTTACGTAAATAAAGCCAATCTGGTCTACCTGGCGACTGACGAAGACCGCGAAGGGGAAGCTATTGGCTGGCATATAGCCAATGCCACGAAAGCCTTGCCGGAAAAATTACAGCGCATTGTTTTTCACGAGATCACCAAAGGGGCTATTGAATCTGCCCTGCATAACCCGCGGCAGCTGGATATGTCATTGGTGAATGCCCAGCAGGCCAGGCGGATCCTAGACCGGCTGGTCGGGTATAAGATCAGTCCATTGCTGGGTAAAGGGTTGTCAGCGGGGCGGGTGCAGTCCATTGCCCTGCGTTTTATCGTGGAACGGGAACGGGAAATAGAGAATTTCAAACCACAGGAATACTGGGTCATCAAGGCTGAATTGCAGAAAAAAGGCCAGGCCCTTAAATTCCTGGCAACATTGATCGGTCTTAAAGATAAAAAGATCGAAAAAATGGATATCAATAACAAGGATGATGCCGGGAAGATAGTTACCGCCTTGCAGCAGGCCCAATACCAGGTAGAAAAAATTATCCGGAAGGAAGTAAAAAGAAACCCGTCACCTCCTTTTATTACCAGCACCTTGCAGCAGGAAGCTTTCCGGAAGTTAGGATTCAGCGTTGACCGTACCATGAGAACCGCGCAACAGCTGTATGAAGGTATTGACCTTAAGGTAAAAGGTTTTAGCGGCTTGATCACGTATATGCGTACTGATTCCTTTAACATCAGTAAGGAAGCACAGATCGAGTCTGTTGCTTTTATCAAACAGCGGTATGGCGACAAATATTTGCCTGAATCACCCCGTATCTATAAGACGGTAAAAGGAGCCCAGGAAGCGCATGAAGCTATCCGGCCGACATCAGTGCGGAATATCCCCGAAGAGATCAAAAATTTCCTGACTCCGGACCAGTATAAAATATATAATTTGATCTGGCAGCGGTTTGTAGCCAGCCAGATGGCCAGCGCGATCATGGATAGCGTTTCCGTAGATATCAGGACTTCTAACGAGTACCTGTTCCGGGCCACTGGCCAGACCATTAAATTTGACGGATTTATGGTCCTGTATATCGAAGAGGAAGAAGAGGAAGATACTGAAAAGAAGAAGGCCGGGGAGGAAGCCAAGGCTAAGTTGCCGGCTTTAACCGAGAAAGATATATTGGACCTGGTCAGGTTATTATCAGACCAGAAGTTTACTGAGCCGCCGCCCCGCTTTAATGAAGCCAGCCTGATCAAAATACTGGAAAAATACGGTATCGGACGGCCTTCTACGTATGCGCCGATCATTAATACCATTAAAGCCAGGAAATATGTTAAAATAAAAGAGCACAAATTTTATCCTGAACCGATCGGGTACCATGTTAATGACCTGCTGAAAGAGAATTTTTCTACGGTCATAGATGTCGGCTTTACCGCTAGGATGGAAGAAGAACTGGATGAAATCGCGGAAGGGAAACAGGAATGGACTGCGGTCCTCCAGGAATTTTACAATTCCTTTAACCAGACCCTGAAAAATGCGGAACAAGCCATCACCAAGGGTGAAAAGACCGATCGCCTTTGTCCGTTGGACAACGCGCCGTTAGTGATGCGTTTCAGCCGTTACGGAAAGTTTATTGCCTGCTCAAATTTTCCTAAATGCAAATACAAGGAGCATATAGAGGAAGGCGCGCCCAAACAAGCCGCGGAAACAACTAACCAGAAGTGCCCGGTCTGCAGTAAGCCTTTGGTCATACGTTCAGGGCGTAAAGGCAAGTTCCTGGCTTGCAGCGGTTACCCGCAATGCCGCTATACTTCAAACCTGGATGGTACCAACCAAAAAACCGGTCCGGAACTGACTATGGAAATCTGTGAAAAATGCGGTAAACCAATGGTAATCCGCACCAGCCAGAGAGGGAAATTCCTGGCTTGCAGTGGTTTTCCTAAGTGCAAGAACACCAAATCCATTGAACAAAAATAAAGGAATGTATGCAAGAAAAGATAGAGGCTTTCGTAAAATACCTGGCCTATGAAAAAAATGAAAGCCCTCATACGGTACGCAATTACCGTATCGACCTGCAGCAATTTGCCAAATTTTTGGCGGAGATACAAATCAAATCATATAACGAGATAAACCACCTCGTGCTCAGGCAGTTTCTGGCTGACCTTAACAAAAAGGACTACCAGAAGTCAAGTATCGGACGGAAAGTCGCAGCTTTAAAATCATTTTTTAAATTTTTACAAAAAAAGGAATACCTGGAAAATAATCCAGCTAAAGTACTGCATGCTCCGAAACAGGATAAAAAATTGCCTAAATTCCTGGAAGTGGATGAAATGATGCAGTTATTGCAGGCACCAGGTGACCACGGTTTTAAAGCTTTACGGGATCGGGCGATCCTGGAAACATTATATTCTACCGGTATGCGGGTAGCTGAACTCACTGGCTTGAACCTGGAAGACATTGATTTTTTAAGCGGCCTGGTCAGGGTGCGCGGTAAAGGTTCTAAGGAGAGAGTAGTGCCGATAGGGGAAAAGGCCCTGGCAGTGTTATACCAGTATTTGGATGAAAGAGCCAAAATCAGTAAAGAGGGCAAAGCTTTGTTCGTGAATTTTCACGGTACCAGGATCACTGACCGGAGCATCAATCGTTTGATCGATTTTTATATCAAAAAGACCAGTGTGACCAAGAAGATTAGCGCCCACGTACTCAGGCATACTTTTGCGACTCACTTGCTGAATGCCGGCTGCGATCTGCGCTCGATCCAGGAAATGCTGGGGCATAACAGTCTGGAAACCACGCAAAAATATACTCACGTGACCATGGAAAGATTAAAAAAGGTTTACGAAAAAAGTCATCCAAGAGCGTGAGAATAAAGGTGATTATAAGATTATAAGATGAAACCATAAGGTTTGAAAATGCCCGATAAGATTAAAGACAAAAAACAATTGATTATGGAAGAGACAGGCTGTGACTCTGAGCAGGCAGAGCTGGTACTGCAATCCACCGGAAATGATGTGGAAAAAGCTATTAAGATCATCAATTCTCTCCTCAAACAGATCATCGTCGTTAAAGGCAAGTTTAAGACTGATATACCCAGTTTTTTTGGTTTATTAGTGTTGATCGCCGATATTAAACTGAACAAGGTATTGAGGCTGGCTAATATAGTGACCTGCAATCCGGTGATTTACCAGAATGGCTTGAATAAACCCTGGCATGAATTTGAGCGGAAACTCTATGCTCTTAAGCTGGGGGATGGAAGTCAGCCGGAAATCACCCAGAAATTGCAGGAGCACTTAAAAAATTGGACCCGCGGGGAAAAGAAAAATGATATTTTTGCCGCTTTAGTACAAAACAATAAGGAAATCCTGGAAAAAATGCTGGTCCAGGAGATCAATGTCATCAGTCCGGATGAGAATATTACGCTGAATCTCCAATTAGAAGAAGTGAATCTCTTCCAATTTAAGGAACTTAAAGAACAAATAGACGAAGATATTGCCAGGCTGCGTCTGCCTGAGCCGATGGATCAGCAAGAAGAGATCGCTTCGTTGATATTGAAAGTGGAAACGATCAAAAATACCGGTCGTGAGGGAAAAGCGGTGCGGGATCTGCAACCAGGGGAAATGATCTGGACTAGGATAACTGATCCCCGGGATATTGCCCAGTATTTATCGAAGTTACTGGGAGGGCGCGTGAAACGGGATGGAGTTGAAGAGATCATCCCTTTAACCGTACCAGTCGAAGAGATAATTCCGGACCAGGAAAAAGTGCGGCTGAAAGTCAGATTTGGACCGGCGGTAATAGGAGAAGAAGAACTGGCTGACAATGAAAGGATTGCGGTGATATTCAGCGAAGGACATATCGGACGGTTATGGAAGAGTTTTACCAAATTATTTTCCTTGCAAAAATGACCATAATATGATATATTTAAAAAAATATTCAAGATAGAGCTTTTGACCATAATTTGTATTTCGAATTTTTGAATTTTAATTTTATAAAAGAGGGGGGTGAAAAAATGTCAGTAATATCTATGAAACAGCTGTTAGAAGCAGGCGTCCATTTTGGACATCAGACAAAGAGATGGAACCCGAAGATGGCAAAGTATATCTTCGGCCAAAGAAATGGAATCCATATTATCGACCTCCAGAAGACCGTTAAGAAAATCAAGGAGGCATATAAGTATATAGTCGAACGAGTTTCTCAGGGAGATTATGTTCTTTTTGTCGGTACCAAGAAGCAGGCGCAAGAATCGATAAGCGCAGAAGCGAAGCGTTGCGGGATGTATTATATCAACCAGCGCTGGGTTGGAGGGTTGCTCACTAATTACCAAACCATCCATAAAAGCATTGAACGTTTAGCTGAGATAGAAGAGATGAAAAAAAGCGGACGTATTGAGATGCTTACAAAGAAAGAACAATCATTAATAGAAAAAGAACGTGCAAAAATGGAAAAGCTTTTAGGCGGCATCAAAGGTATGAAGAAACTGCCGGGCTTAGTATTTATAGTCGATACTAATGTTGAGCAGAACGCGGTGAAAGAATGCCGTAAAATGGAAATACCCATCGTTGGGGTAGTGGATAGCGATTGCGATCCTGACCAGGTTGACCATATCATTCCAGCTAATGATGACGCAATTAGAGCGATCAAGTTGTTATCTTCAATAGTAGCAGATGCGGTGCTGGAAGGGCAGCAGTTAAGGAAAGACGCAGCCACTCAGGCCCAGGAAGCTCAGGAAGCGCAGCAAAAAGCGGTGGAAGATGAAAAGGGAAGCGTTACCGGATTGACCAATGCAACAGAGCAGTTATAGTTTAGGAGGATCAAGATAATGTCGATTAGTATGGAGATGGTGCAGAAGTTGCGCCAGTCTACCGGGGCCGGAGTGTTGGAATGCAAGAAAGCCCTGGAAGAATCAAAAGGCGTAATAGAAGAAGCGGTTAAAATCCTGCGCACTAAGGGTATCGCCCAGGCAGAGAAAAAATCAGCTCGCACTACCTCCCAGGGACTAGTAGCCTCCTATGTTCATTTGGGGGGGCAATTAGGCGTTTTGGTAGAGATCAATTGCGAAACTGATTTTGTGGCCCGCACCGATGATTTTAAGGCCCTGGCCCATGATATTGCCATGCAAATAGCGGCAGTTAATCCCTTATACGTAAAGAGACAGGATATCCCTGCGGAGATACTGGATAAAGAACGGGAAATTGCCAAAGCGCAGGTAACTGGGAAGCCAGCCAATGTCATGGAAAAAATAGTAGAAGGCAAATTGGAAAAATATTACGAACAGTTTTGCCTGCTAGACCAGCCTTTCATCAAGGATGACAAGATCAAGATATCGGATCATTTAAAGAACACCATTGCCAAACTCGGAGAAAATATTACCGTGCGGCGTTTTGCCAGGATCAAGCTTGGTGAATAAAAGCTCGCATAATTCGCTTTTGATTACACAGATTTAAAAAAGAGATTACACAGATTAATGCTTGCAGTGCCTGAAATCGGTGTAACCGTACTTAAGAATCGGTGTAATCGTAGTTAAAAAGGAGTCAGCATGAAAGGTCCGTTGTATAAGCGGGTATTGCTGAAACTGAGCGGAGAAGTCTTAAGCGGTGACAAGAAATTTGGCATCGATTCTGGTATGGTTGATTTTGTTACCAGCCAGATCAAGGATCTCAGTACACTGGGAGTGCAAATCGCCGTGGTCATCGGAGGTGGAAACATTTTCCGAGGGATCACGGCAGATAAGCATGGTATCGACCGGGTAGCAGCCGATTATATGGGTATGCTGGCTACGGTTATCAATGCCTTAGCCTTGCAAGACTATTTAGAGCGGAAGCACGAAGTGCACACGCGGGTGCAAACAGCTATTGAAATGCAGAAAATAGCTGAGCCCTATATCCGCCGCAAAGCGATCCGTCATTTACAGAAAAAAAGGGTCGTTATCTTTGCCGGCGGTACCGGCAATCCCTATTTTACCACCGATACTACCGCTGCCTTGCGGGCCGTGGAAATAGGGGCGGAAGTAGTGCTTAAGGCGACCAAGGTTGACGGGGTCTATGATGATGACCCGATGAAGAACAGCCACGCCAAGAAGTTCAGGGAAATTTCCTATATGGATGCGTTGAAAAAAGGCCTTAAAGTAATGGATACCACAGCGCTCAGCTTATGTATGGATAACAAAATGCCGATCATTGTCTTTGATATTTACCAAAAAAGTAATATCAAAAAAGTTATTTTAGGGGAACATGTAGGAACTATCATACGGTAGCGGCTAATTGAAAGGAGTGCATAAGGATGAATCTTAATACTGTCAACGCAGAGATTCTTGATAAAATGAATAAAACCCTGGAGAAGCTAAAGGAAGAGTTCTCAGCTATCCGGACGGGAAGGGCGCATCCGTCACTATTGCATGATCTTAAAGTAGAATATTATGGCAATCTGGTGCCGATCCAGCAGGTGGCCAGTATTTCTGTCCCGGAAGCTAAAGTACTGGAAATAAAGCCTTGGGATAAGAGCGCTATGGCCGAAATCAAAAAGGCTATTTTAAAATCGACTCTGGGTATTACCCCGCTTGACGACGGTCAGATCATCCGACTGATGATGCCA
Organism: bacterium; assembly: GCA_028716025.1. The sequence continues at coordinate 14,609 of JAQUQP010000008.1, forward strand.
ACTCCTACGGAAGAAGGGCGCAAAGAGCTGGTAAAACGGGCGCATAAGTTTGCCGAAGATAAAAAAGTGGAAGTCCGTAATATCCGTCACCAATTTAACAAAATTATTGAAAAAATGGAAAAGGATAAGGAAATAACCGAGGATCAGAAATTTAAGGGTTTGGACCATGTTCAAAAAACTACTGATGATATGATCAAAAAAATTGACGAAGTATTTTTACATAAACAAAAAGAAATAATGGAAGTATAATAAAGGAGAACAATATAATGGCGTATAAGATTGGCGATGCATGTATAGCTTGTGGTGCGTGTGTAGATACCTGTCCGGTCAGCGCGATCTCGGAGGACGGGGAAAAATATAAAATAGCAGCTGATAAATGCACTGATTGCGGAGCTTGCGCCGGCAATTGCCCGGTGGAAGCGATCAGTCAGGGATAAGATGTCCAAAGCAAAAACTATCGAATTAGAACAACAAATAGATCCCCTTAAGATGCCCCGGCATGTAGCTGTTATTATGGATGGCAACGGGCGTTGGGCAAAAGGCAAGCATTTACCCAGGATTTCAGGTCATGCCATGGGTGCTAAAAGAGTATCGGAGATCGTTACTGCTGCTTCTGATTTGGGTGTTAAAACATTAAGTCTGTATGCTTTTTCCACGGAAAACTGGTCCCGTCCGCAACAAGAAGTATCTTTTCTGATGTCCTTGCTAGTCAAGTACTTAAAAAAAGAAATGAAGAATTTGATCCGTAAAGACGTTAAGCTGGTAATCTCCGGACATCTTGAAGAACTTCCGGTAAAAGCAAAGGAAGTAATAATCCAGACTATGGAAAGCTCAAAAGATCATCGGGGGATGGTTTTTAACCTTTGTCTTAATTATGGTGGTCGGCGCGAAATAACCGATGCCTGCAAGACTATGATCGAGCAGGCTGTCAATGGCAGGTTGAGTGTTGAGGAAATAAACGAACATATGGTAAGCCAGTATTTATATCATCCGGTACTCGGGGATGTTGATCTCATGATCAGGACCAGTGGCGAAGAAAGAATCAGTAACTTTCTACTCTGGCAGTTAGCTTACAGTGAATTATATTTTACCCCGGTCATGTGGCCTGATTTCACCAAAATAGATCTCTTAAAAGCAATATTGGCTTATCAGAAAAGGGAGAGGCGTTTTGGAGGAATTTAACAAAAGAGTATTTTCCAGTATTATCGGTATCCCGCTAATTCTTACGGCGATCTATCTTGGCGGACCTGTGTATTTGCTATTTGTAGAAATAGTTATCATTGCCGGTTTGGCTGAATACTTGCGCCTGGTAAATGTTACTCAACGCGGCCTGAAACTGGCCAGCTTTTCGGCTGTAGTGTTATTGAGCCTGCTTATTTATTTGAATAACGGACAAAACCAAGTATTTCATCAGAATCCCGCTGATCTGCTTACCACGATTTTTCTTACCGTCATCGTCCTGATCGCCGCTTTTTATAGCCATTCAACAGTATCCTGGCAGCAAACTGCCCTGGCTTTTACCGGAGTGTTTTACATAGGTTGGACCTTAAGCTATTTGCTTTTGTTGCGGGAAGAGTTTTCCTTAGGTCGTGAATACACTTATTTATTATTTTTTACTATTTGGGCTGTTGATGTAGCGGCGTATGTACTGGGGAAGAAATTCGGTAAGACCAAGCTGGCTCCGTCTATCAGCCCTAATAAATCCTGGGAAGGGGCCTTTAGCGGGATACTGGCCGGTATTATAGCCGGCAGTCTGGTAAAAATATTTCTATTACCGCAAAAAACCTGGCTTTCCAGTCTTGGTTTGATCTTGGTTATTACGATCCTAGCTCAACTTAGTGACCTGGCAGAATCCGCACTGAAGAGAAACTTTGATGTAAAAGACAGTGGGGGATTAATTCCGGGTCATGGCGGGATTCTAGATCGTTTTGATAGCTTCATTTTAACTGGTCCTCTAGTTTATTATATAATTAAATGGATACTGTGATACCATGAAAAAATTAGTAATTTTGGGGTCAACCGGATCAATAGGCGTGAATACCCTGGCAGTAGTATCTGCCTGCCGGAAAAGTTTCCAAGTAGTGGGCTTAACCGGTAATACTAATCTCGCTCTTTTGGAAAAACAAATACAGCGCTATCATCCTGAAGTTGTGGTTGTTGGTAATGCTGCTGACGCGGCGTATCTTAAAATGAAATGCCGGAAAACTTTAAAAATACTTCAAGGTCCGGAAGGATTACGCGTTGTCGCTGCCTGGCCGGGAGCTGATATGGTGGTTTCTTCCCTGGTAGGATCCCATGGACTTGAACCTACTTTGGCGGCTATTGAGAAAGGTCATGATATTGCTTTGGCTAACAAAGAAGTGCTGGTGATGGCTGGATCGCTTGTCATGGCCAAAGCGCGCGGCAAGAAAGTGAAAATACTGCCGGTTGACAGCGAACATTCAGCTATCTGGCAATGCCTGAAGAATGAATCAATAAAACATGTTTCGCGTGTGATTCTGACTGCTTCCGGTGGACCGTTTTGGCAGTTGAGCCGGCAGGAGCTGGACCAAGTGGATGTGTCGCGCACATTAGCACATCCTACCTGGAATATGGGACGGAAAGTAACTATTGATTCAGCTACTTTAATGAACAAAGGATTTGAAGTTATTGAAGCTCATCATTTATTCGGTATAGGACTTGATAAGATCCATGTTGTAATTCACCCGGAAAGTATAGTACATTCCATGGTCGAATTCACTGATGGCTCGGTGATCGCCCAATTGGCGACGACTGATATGAAGCTGCCGATTCAATATGCCTTATGTTATCCTGATCGGATACCCAATAATCTACCCCGGCTGGATCTGGCTAAGATTGGAAAATTAACGTTTTATGAGCCTGATTTTGCCAGGTTCCCGTGTCTGAGCTATGCTTACCAGGCGGTCAAGATAGGGGGAACAATGCCGGCAGTGATGAGCACAGCCGATGAAGTAGCAGTACAAAGCTTCCTGGATAAAAAAATTGGTTTTAGCCAAATCAGCAAGGTTATTGCCAAGGTGATGCAAAAACACGAAGTAACATCTAAGCCAGACATAAAGAACGTACTTAGCGCTGCTGATTGGGCCAGGACTGAAGCCAGAAAATATATTAACCGGATTGGATAAACCATGTTAGTCACTCTGATCATTATAGTTGCTTTCAGTTTATTGGTCATATTCCATGAATTTGGTCATTATATTATTGCCAAGTTATTGAATGTAAAAGTAGAAAAATTTGCCGTTGGATTTGGGCCGGAATGGTTTGGTTTTAAAGGTAAAGAGACCCAGTATAGCGTGAACTTGTTTCCATTAGGCGGGTATGTGCGCATGCTGGGTGATGAAGTGGGAGACCCTAATGCCGATTCGCCGCGCAGTTACCTGGCGCAAAAATGGTATAAAAGGGCATTCATAGTAGCGTTCGGGCCGGTTATGAATTTTGTACTAGCCATTTTATTATTCACCATTATTTTTATGGTTGGAGTTAATGTCCCCGATACGGCGACTACTCGTATCGGGTTTGTCTATGAAGATACTCCTGCTTTTAAAGCTGGTCTTAAAGAAGGAGATATTGTCACCAAGATAAATAACCAGGAAATAAAGAACTGGGATGAGTTAACTAAAATTATCCAGCCGAATTATAATAAAAACATGCCACTGGAAGTGCTACGGGACAATAAGACAATAGTTTTTCAGCTGGCTCCTGAATATGATAAAGAAAGGAAAGTGGGGATCTTAGGTATACGTTCCAGCCAAAAACTGGAACGGGACAATCCCTTTAAAGCATTTATCAAGGGATGTGAAGAAACATACTCTTGGACAGAAATAACTTTAAAAGCTATCTGGTGGATGGTTTCAGGAAAGATCGCACCTGAAGTATCCGGCCCTGTGGGTATAGCCCAAATGATCAGCGTAGGGGTAAAGGCTGGTTTTGCCAGTCTGGTAGCTTTTATCGCTGTTTTGAGTATTAACCTGGGGGTCTTTAATCTTTTTCCGATACCCATACTGGATGGCGGTCATATTCTTTTCCTGGTCATTGAAGCCATAAAAGGAAAACCGGTAAGCGCCCAAAAGATAAAAATAGCCCAGACTATAGGGCTGGCTGTTTTATTGCTCATTTTTGTGTTTGCTACGTACAAGGATATTGTCAGGCTGATCATTCCGGGACCGAAATAAATAAGATGGCGGATAGCGGATGGCGGATAGCAGGAACAAAACAAAAGTTGTAAACATAGGCGGGGTGAAGATCGGAGGCAATAATCCGATCGCCGTGCAATCTATGGCTAAAACTGTAACCACTGATATCAAAGCGACAGTGGCTCAGATAAAGAGATTGGAAAAAATTAATTGCGAGATCGTACGGGTTGGTGTTCCTGATATGACGTCGGCTCTTGGCCTGGCTCAGATCAAGAAACAGATAAACATCCCGTTGGTAGCGGATATCCATTTTCAATGGCAATTGGCAGTAGAAGCTATTAACCAGGGAGTTGACAAGATCAGGATCAATCCCGGGAATATGGCGAAAGATAAGTTAGCCATTGTGCTGGATCGCGCCAAATCTCGAAAAATAGCTATTCGCATCGGCGTTAATTCCGGTTCGCTTAAGTCTCTGCATCAGGATCGCCGCTCGGATAAAGCGACTCTTATGGTCAGAGCCTTGGCTGATTATATCCAATTCTTTGAAAACGCCGGCTTCAGGAATATAGTCCTTTCCTTAAAAGCCACTGATGTGCCTACCACCATAAAAGCGTACCGAATGGCTTCCGGGAAATTTAATTATCCTTTGCATCTTGGAGTTACTGAAGCCGGTGTGGCTGAAACCGGTATAATAAAATCAAGCGTGGGAATAGGAGCCTTGTTAGCCGAAGGGATAGGCGATACAGTCAGGGTATCGTTGACTGGTGAGCCTGAAGAAGAGATCCAGGTCGCTTACGCTATTTTGCAAAGCCTTAATCTGCGTAATTACTTCCCTGAAATAATATCCTGTCCTACGTGTTCAAGAGCGCAGGTAGACATTATCTCTTTAGCCAAGCAGGTTTATAAAGAAATAATGGGGCAGCCGCAAACCAACTGGAAACTGCCATTGAAGATCGCTATTATGGGTTGCGCTGTTAATGGTCCAGGAGAGGCCAGGGAAGCAGATTTTGGTCTGGCTGGCGGGAAAAAGGAAGGATTGCTCTTTCGCCGGGGGAAAATTATCGGCAAGATAAAAGAAAAAGATTTTCATAAAACGCTAATAAATGAAATAGCTAGATGGCACAGGTAGAACCATGAAAACAAACCTGAAAGCACAAACCAAGATCATCATTGTGTTGATCTCCGTATACATCCTGTTTTTTGGCATAGGGCGGTATCGCCAATATGTCGGAAGCCGTTTTTTTTATGCCGGTACCCAGGCTTTACAGGAAGGTAACTATACTAAGGCAAGTACTGACTTAAAACGATCGTTGATCTTGAGTCCGCGCAGTTATTGGGCTGATCAAGCCAGGAATGAGTTGGCTTTTAGCCAGATCATTCAGGGCGAATCCACCCAGTCGCAACAAAATGAAAATATATCACTATTTGACTGGCTCACCAGTTCGGCGGTCTTGGCCATAGCTGCGGCTATTATCCTTTTACTTTTGGTCGGCGGATATTTTCATTTTGGACGACTAGCGAGGGTCAGAAAGCTGGAAGAATATGTGGCCTATTTAAAAACCGTGGAGCATCGCATTAAAGGAAAGATGAAACCGACAGTGGATGGCAGGAACACCACTACTTATGACGGTGTTGGTGATTACCAGAACTATATTGAATATTATAAAAATTCCGAATACGTAAAATTGGCTAAATGTTTAATCGCCGAATTTCAACTGAGCTTGAAATCTGATGACCAGAATATAAGTTCCCAATTGGAAAAAGATTATACCGCTTTTATTTCCAGTTATCCTAATTCTGTTTATCTGGAAGAGATCCAGCAAAAACTCGGGAATCTTTATTTCTTTAACATCTACGATTTTGATAAAGCGCGGCTGGCATATAAAGTATTAATGGAAAAATTCCCGCAAAGCAGGTGGATCAAGATAGCACAAGCCAGGATAAAACTGATCGAAGATAATCCTGAAGAAAATTATGGACCATTGCGCATCTATGTGTTGGCCGAGCGATTTTATGAAGATAAAAAATACGAAGACAGCCTGGAAATGTTCAGAAAACTAATTACCGGTTTTGGGCAGACCAAGTTGGCGATAGAGGCTCAATTCAGTATCGCTGAAATATATATGTACAAAACCAACCGTACCGAGCGAGCAATAGAGGAATACGAAAAGATAGTGGATCTGTACAGACAAAGTGCTTTTGCCGGAAAAGCCGCCTATAAAGTAGGTGAATGTTATAAAAAAATGCAAAAGCCTAGCGAAGCGATTAGTGCTTATGAAAAATTTATCGCTAATTATCCCCAGGCCGAGTTTCTTGATTATGCCTATTATTATGTGGCTTTGTGTTCCGAGCAATTAAAAGACACCAGGAAGGCGCTGGATACTTACCAAAAGATCATCAAGGATTTTCCTGATAGTATCTGGGTGATAGTGGCGGAATCGCGTATCGCCGCTTTATCTCAAAAGTAAACAAGAGAAAAAATGCCTAAAAACCTTTTTGTTTTTATTGTTGCATTGCTGTTGTCCCTGATCTTCACGCCATTGGTCAGGATGATGGCGGTCAAATTCAATATTATGGACCGCCCTAATCCTATTAAAACCCATCGTGAACCGGTCGCTTACTTGGGCGGATTGGCTATTTACCTGGCGTTTATTATGGCTATCATCCTGGCCCTGATTCTTGGACTTCCTTTCAAAGAGATCAGTGTGATCATCATCGGAGCCACTTTAGTCATGATCCTGGGATTGATAGATGACTTAAGGCCATTATCTTTCAAAACCAAACTATTCCTGGAAGTTCTTATCGCTACACTCCTTATTGTTTTTGACATCAGGATCAGGTTTATAACTCCGGATTATATAGCAGTGATCTTGACCATTCTTTGGGTAGTAGGGGTGACCAACGCTCTTAATATTATCGATATTATGGACGGGTTAAGCAGTGGCGTAGCGGTTATAGCGGCCCTGGCTTTTCTTTTCATTAATCCTCCTTCAGAGCAAACCTATGTTAACTATACGGCGGCAGCCCTGGCTGGAGCGGCTCTAGGTTTTCTGCGCTATAATTTTCCTCCCGCTAAAATATTCATGGGTGATACGGGAAGTCTGGTGCTAGGATTTGTATTAGCAGTGTTATCTATCGGTACCAGTTATACGCGCACGAATAATATTGCCTTATACGCTCCTATCCTGATCCTGGGGATACCGATTTATGATACCTTCCTGGTTATGATCCTTCGGTTTAAACAAGGGAAAAATATTTTTCATGGCAGTCTTGACCATTTTGCGCTGCGCTTGGAGAGGCTGGGTTTTTCCAGGCGAAAAGTAGTGCTCATCGCCTATATAGTTTCTGTATGTTTAAGTACTGCCGCCTTAATGATCTCCAAAGCTAATTTCCGCTGGGCAGTAGCTATTTATATCCTGGTCGCTTTCTTTTCCATAAGCATAGGATTTAATTTAAGCAAAATAGATATGGAGAAACCGCATCCTCATGAATAAGAAAGTTGTTATCCTGGGGGCAGGATTAACCGGATTAAACTGTGCGCGGCAACTGTCTGGGACTCTTGAATATGGCATATATGAAAAGGAAAACAAAGCCGGGGGACTTTGCCGGACAGTAGCCCAGGATGGATTTTTATTTGATTTTACCGGGCACTTATTACATCTGCGAAACCCGGCCATAAAGTCACTGGTCAGATCACTGCTTAAAGATAATCTTTGCCTGCTCCACCGCAATAGTTGGATCTATTCCCACCAAATCTACACCCGTTACCCTTTTCAGTCTAATACTTTTGGTTTGCCAGCTCCGGTAGTGAGAGAATGTGTTTTGGATTTTATTGAAGCGCTGATAAAGATCCGCACCGTACAAAAACAGGAAGCGGTATTTTATGACTGGGTCTTACAGCATTTTGGCCGCGGTATCGGCCGGCATTTTATGTTTGGCTATAATGAAAAATTATGGACGGTTCCGGCAAAAAGGCTTACCACGGAATGGATGGGACGGTATGTGCCTAATCCGAGTTTGTCCGAAGTGATCACCGGGGCGTTATTGGACCAGACCAGGAGAGTAGGTTACAATGCCAATTTTTACTACCCTCAATATAAAGGCATACAGGCCCTGCCTGATGCGCTTTCTCATAATCTGCCGGATATGCACTGACAGGAAACAGCCATAAAGGTAAACTTGCATGATCGGATAATAAGATTTAAATCGGGATTAGAAGGAAAGTATGAACGTTTGGTTAGCTCTCTAAGCTTAAAAGAGTTAGCTGGCCTAATCGAAGACTTACCGAGTAACCTGAAAAATAGCGCGCATAAATTGCGTTATAATGAGGTTCTAAATATTAATCTGGGTATTAAACCTGCACTAAACGTAGATAAGCATTGGATCTATTTTCCGGAGAAGAAATATCCTTTCTACCGGGTAGGGGTTAGCAGTAATTTTTCATCTCATAACCATCCGGCCGGGACTAGCTCCTTATATCTGGAGATCGCTTGCCCAGCCGGCAGTATGCGGAATATGAATAAGCGTCAGTTTGACCGCCTGGTAAATTCCTGTCTGGACCACCTCCGGCAGATCGGTATCCTGCAAAACGTTTCACAGGTTGTGACGATGAATATTATAAAGATAGCTCCCGCCTATTGCATCTATGATCTTGACCGTACCAGGAATGTCACTCTAATCAGGGATTTTTTAAGAAAGCAGGGAGTATATTCAGTTGGACGGTACGGGGCCTGGGAATATACAGCTATGGAAGATGCTCTGGAATGGGGTCGCTCAACTGCGGAAATTATTAAGAGAAGTTACCAGTAAGTAGGAGAGTGTAAGAGCAGTTGATAAGTTGATAAGGAAAGTCAAAATGTAAGTCACCTTAACTCAAAACTGTTTTTTTATGAGGAAAAGCTATGTTAAAATCAAAGACTTGCCTGGTCACTGGCTGCGCCGGATTCATAGGTTCTCATTTAACAGAGAGATTGCTGGCAGAAGGATGCAGTGTGGTCGGGATTGACGTGCTAAGAGATTATTATGACCCGGCTATTAAAAAACAAAACATGTCTAATTTTATTAATAATAAGAATTTTGTATTTCATCAAGAAGATCTTAATAAAATTAACCTTAATGAGATCGTAAAAAGAGTAGGCTATATCTTTCATGAAGCTGCACAAGCCGGGGTGAGGGCCAGTTGGGGCAAAGAATTTAACATCTATGTGGATGACAATATTTTAGCTACGCATAGATTATTAGAAATGCTTAAAGAACATAAGAACGTGAAAATGATATTTGCCTCATCTAGTTCGGTTTACGGGGATTCGGCCCAAAATGAGTCAGTAGAGAATTCGATGTTGGATCCTGTTTCTCCTTACGGAGTGACTAAACTGGCGGCTGAGAAATTGGCTCATGTTTATTATAAAAATTATCTGGTACCGGTAGTCAGTTTGAGATATTTCACTGTTTTTGGGCCCAGACAGCGTCCGGATATGGGTTTGTATAAATTTATCAAAGCCGCTCTCCAAAATGAAGAAATAGTGATTTACGGTGATGGAAATCAAAGGAGAGATTTTACCTATGTCACGGATATCATAGAGGCTAATATTTTAGCTATGAAGAACCATATTTCGGGAGAATGTTTTAATATCGGGAGTGGCAGCAACCAAACCATAAATGAAGAGTTAGATAAGATCGAGAAAATAACAGGAAATAAATTAAAAAGGATATATTCGACCAAAGCGATGGGAGATGTAATTAG
>JAQUQP010000009.1 GCA_028716025.1 bacterium
GGCAATACTTTCTGTACTTCAATAATATCCATTAGTGGTTTATCGAGATCCAGGCCGCCAAAACGGTCGCTATTGGTTGTCTTTTGCCCTTCTTTAGCTGCCGGTTGAGCCGTGCCTTTATTTTTAAGCTCTCTCAGTTTTTGCACAAAAGCCACATTTGAAGGATGCCCGCATTTGACGGCGATGATATGGGCTTTCAAAGGCTGGCCGAGCAGGTAAAAATCACCGATCAAGTCCAGGATCTTATGCCGGACAAATTCATCCGGGAAACGCAATTCATTATGAATGTCTTTCTCTCCGATCACTACCGCGTTAGTCAGGCTGCCACCTTTGGCTAAGCCTTGCTTTTTTAAGGTTTCTATTTCAAAATCGAAACAAAAAGTCCTAGCTGGAGCCAGTTCTTTTACAAAAGTTTCGGGCGTGACGGTAAAGCTGGCATGTTGGGATTTTACCAGCGGATGGTTATAAACCATGGTCAAGGTCACTTTAAAATCGTTGGCCGGCAATGCGATAATACTTGTATCACCATGGACATAATATACCGGTTCTTTAAGTTCAAAATAGTGGCGGGGTGCGTCCTGTTCTACGGTACTGGTTTTTTGTAAAGTCTGGATAAACGGAAGCGCGCTACCATCTCCCACCGGTGGTTCATTAGCGTTAATTTCTATAAAAGCATTATCTATCCCTAAACCGGCCAGTGCGGAAAGTATGTGTTCCACGGTATGTACTTTCACACTGCCGATGCCGATATTGGTGCCACGTTTAACATCGATCAAATTGCCTATATCCGCAGCTATTTCCCCTGAATTAGGTTGATCAATACGGATAAATTTAATGCCGGTATTTACCGGAGCTGGCTTAAAAGTGATCATTGTGGTACTGCCGGTATGCAATCCTACGCCTGAAAATGAAACTGGTACTTTAAGGGTTTTTTGTTTTTCCATTATGCCTCCTGTGTTATACAAATGCTAAATTCGAAATTCTAAATTCTAAATAAAGTCAACTTACTATTTTCTTTCAAGCTCTTCGATCCTTTTTTCCAATTCCTTCACCTTTTGATTCAGTTGCGGCAATCTATTTACTTCAGCATTGATCCTTTTGGCTAATTGGTGCGGCTGGGCCGGGTAACCGCTCACTATTTCCTTAGGCGGCACATCTTTGGTCACGCCAGCTTGGGCAGCTACGATACTGCCTTTGCCGATAGTGATATGGCCGACGACACCAGCTTGTCCCGCGATAGTAACATTATCTTCTACCGTGGTACTGCCTGATATCCCGACTTGCGCCACAATAATACAATTACGACCGATCTTCACGTTATGGGAGATCTGCACTAAATTATCAATTTTAGTCCCTGACCCGATCATAGTATCCCCGAGAGTCCCCCGGGCGATACAAACATTGGCCCCTATTTCTACGTTATCTTCTATTATGACCGTACCGACTTGCGGTATTTTTACATTTTCCCCGGCATTCGGGACAAACCCGAACCCGTCGCTGCCAATGACTGCGCCGGAATGGATAATGACCTTATTACCGATACTAATTTTTTCTCTGACTGAAATATTAGCATATAACCGGCAAGCATTGCCTATTTTAGATCCTTTACCAATATAAGTACCTGGATAAATAACTGTCCCGTCGCCAATAGTCGCGCCTTCCTCTACTACTACAAAGGGGCCTATGGCCACATTCGCGCCTAGTTTTGCCTGGGGACTGATAACCGCTGAAGCATGCACTCCAACCGGAATTATTTGTTCCAGCGGATAGAAGACATCCAGGATCCTGGCAAAAGCCAGATAGGGATTATCACAGATAATAGCTGCCATGTTCTGGATCGGCACCTCTGGTGAGATAATGATCGCTCCGGCGCTGGTTTGGGCCAGTTCCTTGATATACTTGGGATTAGACAAAAAAGTTATTTCATCCTGTTTTGCTTCCCTGATACCAGCCACCCCTTTGATCATTAATTGGGGATCTCCCAGGATCTTGCCGCCAACCAGGGTAGCTAATTCAGCTAATGTTTTTTCCATTGTAGTGTTCTGTCTCCTAAATCTATTGTGATTTGAAAATCATCTTTAAGTCGAATTCCAGGAACAACGACGAAGTCGTATCCTCTATGATACGTCGAGGAGAAGTGACACAAAAGTCGGCCAAAGATGACTTTCCCGCAGGGCTGAGGTCTTTTGTCCATATACTATGTTGCTCTTCTTTTATCCCCCTTCTTGCTTTCGCAAGAAAGCAGGGGGACGGCACTCCTCGCTCCTAAAATCCCTCCAGCAATGCCAAGAGACTTAGGAGACAGGATTCTATTCCTCTTTTATGTTCAAACGGTATGGTGAAGGTTCTTCCCGTTTAGCCGGCAAGGGTTCCTGATTGGGGGGAGCAGGCATATATCCAGAAGTCTGGCTGCTTAAGGGAGCCATGCCCCCTTCCACAGCCTTTAAGACGTCTTCGGTGATGTTCCAGGAATCAATACCAAAAATTACATTATTTTTATCGAGGATCAGCGAAAAACTTTTTTCTTTGCCCACTTGCTGTACTGCGGCGTATATTTTGGCCAGGATATTCTGGGTTAAATCAGATTCCTTTTTAGAGAGTTCACTCTCTGAATCCTCGGTGAATTTCTGCAGTTCTTGCGCCTTGCGGTCTATTTCTTGGGCCTTGTTTTTCTTATCTTCCATCGAAATCGTACTTTGTTGCGCATCCAATTCTTCGCGCAGATTTTTAACTTCATCACTCATTTTTTGTATCGTATCCTGTTTAGATTTGATCTCTTTTTCTAAAACCAATTTGTTTTTTTTAGTTTCCGAATACTGGTCAAAGATCGAAGCAATATCTACATACCCGATCTTTAATCCTGCAGCCAAAGCTATCCCTGCTGTAGTCAATATTACACTGAGTATTATCGCTGCCACAAATTTTTTCATCTATTCCTCCTATCTCAAAAATAAAATATTCAATATCAAAATCACAAATCAAAATTCAAAAATATAAATTTCCCTTCCCTTCATTTTGATTTTCGATATTTGATCTTTGATCTTTCTTCTTAAAATACTGGTCCGATGCTGAAATAGAATTGTGTTTTTGCTTCACCTTCCCGGTGATTCAAACCATAGCCCCAATCAAACCTGATCGGGAACATAGGCAAAGTGAAACGCAGGCTGAATCCCACCCCTTGCTTCATGGCATAGTCATAATGCCCCAGCTTGGTCGTATTCCAGGTATTACCGGCATCATAAAAAAATGCCCCCCGGAGAATAGTCTGCCTTTTTTCCCTGATAATGGGGAAACTATATTCCAGGTTAACCAGGGAAACAAATTTTCCGCCGCTGATCTCCCCGATCTCACCCCGGTAATCATATCCACGAACAGTTTCCGCTCCGCCCAGGTAGAACCGTTCATAAACCGGCACGGTAGCACTATCGCCATACTTGTTAACTATCCCGAACATACCGTGCAAACCCCATACAAACTTCCAGATACTAGGGAAAAACCAGGATGTTTCCAGGCTTAATTTTTGAAAATCATTGTCTCCTGACAGCAAACCACCAGCAACGCTGTAACTGATAATATGATTGGACCCGGTTGTCGCGTCAAAAACATTGTCTCTGGTATCCCGGGAAAAACCAAGTGAAACCCTGCTGGTCTCTACTGTTCCGCGGTCTACTTCTTGCCTCATAGTTTCGCTGAGTTTGTCCCTCTCGGTCAGGTTCTGTATCCCGATGCCTTCATAAGAATATCCCACGGAAGCATTATATATCTCTTTAAATCGCCGGCCGAAATTAATACCGCCTCCAGTCCTGGTTTCTGCATAAAAATCAACATTAGTAGGCTGCTGGTCTTCAGGTATGGCTTGACCGTTCTCATCCACAGTCTGGGTCCAGTAATAGTTCTTTTCCCTGCGGGTATCAAAGACATTCGCTCCGAATGAGTAAAATGAACGCAAAAACCACGGTTCAAAAAAACTGACTTCATAATTCTGCCGTAACGAACCGATCTCATACATCAGATTCACCCGTTGGCCGCGTCCCAGCAGATTATTGATCTGCACTTGCATATTGCCCACAACCTTATCTACGGTACTGTATCCTAATCCCACGCTAAGGACATTAACCTGCGATTTTTCTTTGACGTTAAAGATCAAGTCCAAATGGTCTTCCGGTTTTTCCTGATTAGGCCTGGTATCCAGGCTTACATCTTCAAAAAAACCTAAATTATACAACCGCTCCTGGCTGCGGCGCACCCTGGTCATGCTCAAGGGATCGCCTTGGTTTAGCAGGATTTCCCTTTGGATCACATAATCTTTCGTAATCTCATTGCCGGCGATCTCCACCTGGCCGACATAAGCCAGCGGTCCTTCCGCTATCTGATACTCAATATCCATGACCTGGGTATCATCATGGGTGGTCACTTTTGGACTTATCCGGGCAAAAACATATCCTTTATCAGCGTACATAGCCTGGATATTAGCCGTCGCCTGGTCAAAATCTTCCTGGCTGAACAGCCGGTTTGCCTTAACAGTTAAATCTTTATGGAAATCTTTTTCCAACAGTACCGTATTCCCGGTAAAGGTGATCTTGCCGATCTTATAACGCAATCCTTCATACAAGGTAATTTTAACCGTCATTTGGGAATGATCTTCATTATAGGTGATCTGGGGTTCATCCATTTTGAAATTATAAAAACCACGTTTCCGGTAATACTTCTCCAGGTCTTCCATGCCTTTGGTAAATGTTTCTTCCTTGTATATTTTACCTTTTCTTATTTTCGTTATGCCCTGGACTTTTTTGGCCTTTATGAACTGATTACCGGTCACTTCCACATTTGCTATCTTGATCTTATTACCTTCAGTAATAAAAAAAGTCAGTACTTGCCTGCCCTCCTCCAGGTCAGTGGTAAACGTCTCTACTTTTACTTCCGCGTAGCCTTTATCCTTATACTTAGTGATGATCTTATGTATAGATTCTTCCAACTTGCCTTCGTTGATCGCTTCTTTCTCCTTGATCGTAACTTCATCTAGTAAGGCTGAAGCTTTAAAAGCCTTGTTTCCTTTAAAATCTATCTGCTTGATGATCTTTTTTTCCACCACGATAAAAAGTACCTGGACGCCTCCTTCTTTATCATTGACATCCACATTAATGGAAGAGAATAAGTTTAGATCAAACATAGCCCGTAAATCATTATCCACGGTTTCTTGTTTGTAATTCTGGCCTTTGCGGGTTTTAGTTACTTCCCAGATGCTTTTAAGCGGCACGTTCTTTAAACCCTGCAATCCAACTTCAACGATCTTTTTCCCCTCCGGTGATTCATTGCTACTGGCGGCTGGAGTAATACTGCCTGCCGCGGGCATTGAAGCTGGCGGTTCAGCCGCTATGGATAGAGTATATACTGCTAAAACCAACAATCCTAAAAAAATGAATACTTTAAAAATACCCTGAGATAATCTATTCTTCAACTAATCCCCCTTTGCGTATTTATTTATGCTATCATAAAAAAGCTGTTTTTCCAAGTAAATTATCCCTAAAACTACACCTTGATCAGAACCTGATCTGATTTTCTATCCCCATAAACCTCTCATTTTCATCGATCCTCATTTTCAAGTGTTTGCTTCCTTTCAAGTGATAATCCATCTCCACCTGGTGCTTCAAAGACAACTTATTTGAATTAAGCTCCTCTTCCAGAACAGTATTATATCCCAGGAAAAAGCGATTTCCGAGATATTTGCCGATACTAACACTGGATCCTCTCCACACCGTGCCAGCGCTACCCTCAGCGGCATGCTGGGTTACTTCGGTCCTGATGCGCACAACATCAATCACCCGGTCCAAGCCCAGGTTTTTAACCACTGGTTTGATTATCCTGGTGTTCAGGGTTGTATCTACGATCTTAAGCATTTCCTTTACTAAAACCTTATTCTGTTCTTCCCCGGCCAATTGATTGATCTCTGGCCCGTAGACCAGCATATTGATGACTTTCTGCTCGGTCATTTGCGGGTCATTGCGGCTAGTGAAGCGGGGATGAATATCCTCCAGCTTATTTTTACTAACCGTCAGGATCACCATGTCCTGAGCCACCTGGGCTTCAGCAGTACCAGCCAAGTAAGCGGTATTATTGTAGAAATCCAGGATTGCTTCCCTGATCCTGAAGTCATTACCCAGGTATTGCAAAGTACCGCGCACCGCTTCAACCTTTCCTGAAACGTTCAGGGTATCAGTAGGGCCCGTAAATACCAGCTTACCTCTGACATTAACTTCTACTAATTCATTTTCATACCAGGTATTTTCTCCCCCCGAGATCGCCAGGTTCCAGCGAGCGTAATCAAGCCAATCCGTGGAAGATAGGCCATTGGCAGACCTTTTCGGCGGATAAGTCAAATGAGTATTGGTTAGGATTATGTCTCCAGTAAGCTGATAATCTTTAAGTTGTCCCAGGGCATGCACCTCACCGGCTATTTCTCCCCGGTCTATAAAACCAGGGATAGCCACTTGGATACCGCGTTTCCCGGAGGCATTCATAGTTAAGTCAAAATCTCCCGGCGCGGACATCCCTAAGTCTACGTAACCGGCTAGGTTCAAGGTTCCATCTCCGACTACTCCTGAACAATTGCCAATATAAATTTTATTGTCGGTTATCCGTAATTTAACTTCTGCTGCATTAATTCTTTTGACCATTCTGGCCGGATAAAGTTCCCCGCGGTCGATGGAGAAGACACCGTTAAGTACAGGATTGCTTTTTTTCCCCGTCACGGTTAAGTCGGCTGACAGCAGCCCTTTGGCTTTTTTAAAATATTCCGGCCACAATCCGAGTAACTCGCAAGAACTGTCCGGTAAGCTTATTTTGAGGTTATATTCTCCCTGTTCCGCCAGGGGTATAGTACCATTCGCCTGCACCCTGTAGCGCTTATTACCGCGCAGTTCCGCCGTTCCCAGGGTCAATAAGTCATCCACGATGGTAAATTCTCCGGTAAACGTATTATAATTAAGCCCACCAATTGTTCCTTCATAACTTTGGAACGTGCAATCTATGTCCGGACTTGACCAGCGTCCCTGGATATCTATATTGAATGTGGCTCTTCCAGTTACCGGTAGTTTCAGATTCAGCAATTCAGTGATCGTACCCGTATAAACACCTTGATTCCGGGTTGCCATGAACAAACTGATATTTTGCAGATACTTAATCTTACCGCTGGCGTGCATGATCTCTTTATTTTTTTCGAAAAAGACGATATCGTCAAATACATACTCCTGCGCCGCAGGTTTTAAAACAGTCCCGGTGATGATTTTTTCTTTATTAGCTAATGGCAAAAACTCGATTTTTTCATTCTGCCAGCTTAAACGTACTTTTTCCCCGCTAAATTGGTGCTGGTTGATCCAGAAATTCTTAACAACTATAGTAAAATCTTCTTTTTCACCTATTATGGACAAGTCACCAAAAAGCACTGTTTGATTTAGTTTAACATTGCGCAGTCCCAAATTACAATTAAAAGACATTTGATCTTTTTCTCCGATAGCCAAGGTACTGCCTTTTTCCAGATATACCTTGCTTTCCTTATCTTCTACCCGTAAAGTTTCAAAAGTAATGACCCCTTTTTTTACTTTAAAATCACTGCTTACTTCACTGGGACGGAGCCCGGCATAAATAAAATTATGGATCAGGATGTTACCTTCTACCAAAGGTTCTTGACGGCTACCAGTTACTTTCACTTCTGCCTGGACCTGGCCCTGTAAGCCTTTTATATCTGTGACCGGCCTAACCAGGTTAGCTAATTCAGCCTGATTAATCTGCAGGTTAAACCACCACGGCTTCTTTTCATCAAATGGTATTTTACCTGCGGCCAGGTATTCCCCCCGATCTTTTACTAATTCGAGATTAGTGAGATAAAGAATGCCGGATTGGCAACGCCACAAACCATCGATCCGGTCATAAGCCAGGTTATGCCAAGAACCCGGGCCGATAACCAGGTTTCCTTTTAAAACCGGATCGGCAATGGTACCGGTTATATCTGCTGCCAAGTTCAACGATCCTGACATTCTGTCCAAAGCTTTGATCCGCCAGATGGTATTGGCCTGGGCAATATTATCCAGATCAATCTTCAGTGATCCCCGGAGACTGGGCTTATCCTGGATCATTAAGACGCTTTCCAGTAGATAAGCTTTGCCTAGCTGTGCGGTCAAGGTTAATTTTTGTTTACTTTGGCCGATACGACCGGTTAATTCCTGCGGCTGATTATTGATATTAAACTTTTCACTGGACAAATCACCTCTGAATTCAACTTGGCTGTTATATTTCAGCCAACCGGTACATTTAATAACACCATCCAGTTGCGGCAGGCGATACGCGTTCCCGGGTAAAGAACTTACAAACCGGTCAAATTTACATATGATTTCGGCTTTGTTTTCTTTTTCTTTCTGCAGGTCAACCCACCAGGAAGCATGCACTTTTCCTTCTTGAGCCATGGTACCGATGGTCCCCTGAAAAAGCTTATCCTGGTTAAAAACCACGGTGGCTTGGGCCGAGCCCAGGGAGAAATCCCCTAATCCCAGATCATTGATCTTAAAATTCCCGTGCGCTTCTATTGCTCCTGGTTCTCCGGTCAGCCTCATTTGCCCGGCAGTCAAACCACGTATCTTTCCCCCGGTGTCGAATCCCAGCGTTGCTAGCAATAGATCCAATTCTAAGTCCGCTGATTGGAAATTTATGTCTACAACCGGCTTTGGCTTAAGAACAATATTTCCCCATACTTTAGAATACCGGTTAATTATAAATCCAGGCAATTCCAGTTTATCTCTGGTGATCAGTAAGTCACCGACTACATTTATTTTATGCGTTCCGGATAGTAATTCCTTTCCGGATATGGTCACTTTAGTAACTGGCTCGGTCCATGAGCCTTGCGTTTTTCCCCGGCAATCAATGGTCCCGTATATATTTGACAATCCTAACCAGGAAGATAGTTCCTCCACCGGTATATTATTCCCGGTAAGCGATAGGTCTACCTGTTTATTTCGGCTGGTTTGTATTTTTCCCTGGATGCTGAGCTTACCCTTTTTGGCAAAATCAATACCCAGATCATTGACTTGAATAAGTTTTTCCCCGAAACTGATCACACCGCGTATTTTATCTTTGGTATTCAATCGTTGTCCCGAAAAGGACAGACTGTTATGCCCGTATTTAAAAGACGCGTCAAATGGTCCCAGAGCGTTGTTGGACAGACTGATCCTTTGCACCATTACCCGTCCCTGTGCGCCTACCTCAGGCCAAGTCCCCTTGCCGGTTACATATGTATCCATACTTCCGGTAATATTTTCTCCGCCTAACCGGGCCATGTCAACATGCAGCCAGCTGGCGTTCAATTCTTCTATTTCCAAAGGTATCTTTGCGGCTAACCTGATCTTTCCCGTTACAGCCAGATCACCGCCAGCCAATTTAGCCTGGCAAGTATTAACTTGTAGCAGATCATTTTGCCATAAAGCCCGGAACTCAAGACCGGTTAAAGGCAGATCTTTTAACCGACCACGGTCTATAAAAAGCTCAGAAAATATTTTTAAGTCATTCAACGGGCCTGAGGCAGTTACGGATAATTTTCCCTTTCCGGCCAAATTCCAGGTACGAAGATCAAGATCGGGGAATATCCGGGGGAAATCAGCCAGGGAAAAATCACCGGATCTCAATTTAAGACCAAAAACAGGATGGCGCAGGAAGTCAAAGACAGAACCTGAGACCAGGTATGAAGAATCGGCCAGAATAAAAGTGGTTTTGCGAAAATCAATATTCTTTTCATCGAACTCCAGGGAGCAGGAAAGATCGCGTATCGGATCCGGGATGCTAACCGGCCAAAATTCCCCGTCCCTGATACTGGCTGTGCCTTGGCAAGCAAACTTATCATGATGTTGGAGGTTATAATGTAAAACCAGGCTAACGGACATTGTTCCCTGGGCCTTAGTCAGGTTAAGAGCGGGGAAAACCAGGGGAATATTCTGGAGAGATATTCTCTTAGCGTTGATCTCGGCGGAAATAGCGGTTTGCGGTATTATATATGTTCCCGCCACATTGAGACGATCGTTTTGACTCAGGGAAGTGATCGCTTTGAAACGAAAAATGACCTGCATTTTTGTTTTTTGCTTGATCGTGCCCTGGATCTTTTTAATAGCTACCTGGTCAAAATCTCCGGTGTCATCGTGGAAATTGACCCGACCATTATTAATATTTAGAACGTAAGGAAGCTGGTGACCCGTAGCAACATTGGCATTCAAGAACTCACTAAGGTTCCATTGCCCCTGCCGGTAACGGATATTCACTACTGGATCGAGCAAAGTGATCTCGGTAATACTGCGGCTAAAATCCCTGGTCCGCAGCAGACGCCAAATATTATACCGGGCAGAGATTTTTCTGATCTCCAGGAATGGACCCTCTTCCCGTTTTCCCGGCTGGTATATTTTCAATCCATTGATCGTTAAGGAATTAAAAATATTGGTGCTTAGATGACCGATCTCCACGTCTTTATTGACCCACTGGCTTATTTTTCTGCTCAATGGTTCTTTTAGACGTTCACCAGCTATGCCGGTGAGTATTATCTGAAAAAAAATAAAGCCTAACAATAATAAAATACTTACTGTTATGGCTACAGTAATTTTTTTAGATTTAGCCATGATCTTCCTACTAGGAAATACGGTTATGCTAAGATGTGGTTATACTGGCAAGCTGTTTAAAGGTTATTTTTCCGCCGGTGATAGTTACCAGGATCGGCTTAGTGGAATCTATAGTCCTGGAAAGGAGATCCTCTGCCAGAGGATCTTCCAGGTACTTCTGGATAGCCCGCCGCAGCGGCCGGGCACCGGATTTTGGATCAAATCCTTTTTCTACCAAGAATTCATTGACCGCGGCATCGATTTTTAACTCGATATTTTGTTCGCGCATGCGTTCCGCTACTTTATTGAGCATGAGTTCTACGATTTTGTGCATTTCTTCCCGTTTCAAGGTTTTAAAAACAATTACTTCATCGATCCGGTTCACAAATTCCGGATTGAAAGCTTTTTTTACCTCTTCCAGCACGGTGTCTCTCATCTCCTGATACGTTGTTTCCCCATCCTCTTCTCCGGTAAAGCCCATAGACCGGCCTTTTTCGATCAACCTGGCGCCAAGATTAGAGGTCATGATTATCACCGTATTTTTGAAATTCACACTATGACCAAGATTATCGGTCAGTTTGCCTTCGTCCAGAACCTGCAATAAAATATTAAAAACATCCGGATGGGCTTTTTCTATTTCATCCAATAGTACAACTGAATATGGCCGGCGCCTTACTTGTTCGGTGAGCTGCCCGCCTTCTTCATACCCGACATAACCCGGAGGAGCTCCGATCAGCCGGGAAACAGCGAATTTTTCCATGAATTCGCTCATATCCACCCGGATAACAGACTCTTCGTTGCCAAAAAGAAATTCAGCCAGCGCCCTGGCCAGTTCGGTCTTACCCACACCGGTAGGCCCCAGAAATATGAAAGAACCGATCGGCCGCCGGGGATCTTTTAATCCGGTCCGTGAACGTCGCACCGCCTGAGCTATAACCTTTAAAGCCTCATCCTGACCGATCACTCTTTGCCTCAGGTCCTGTTCCATATGCACCAGCTTGGATTGTTCTTTTTCGGTAATTTTCATCACCGGAATATTAGTCATCTTGGAGACAATATAAGCAATATCCTGTTCACTTACTATCGCGTCTTTTTTGCTCCTTTTTTGGGACCAGTCTTTTTTAGTTTTATCTAATTTGGTTTTCAGTTCCTTCTCCCGGTCGCGCAGCTTGGCCGCGGTTTCAAAATCCTGCGCGTTCGTGGCATCCTTCTTTTCCTTATCGAGTTGTTCGATCTGTTCTTCGATCGATCTCAAGTCAGGAGGAAGCATTGTAGCCTGCAAGCGTACCCGGGAAGCAGCTTCATCCATTAGGTCAATAGCCTTATCCGGCTGGAACCGGTCAGGGATATACCGATCAGCCATTTCCGCTGCTGCGTCAATGGCTTCATCAGCTATCTTGACATGATGATGGGTCTCATATCTTTCACGCAGACCTCTTAGTATTTCCTTAGTGTCTTCCACGCTAGGTGGTTCCACTACGATCGGCTGGAAACGTCTTTCTAGCGCGGCATCATGTTCTATGTATTTGCGGTATTCATCAAACGTAGTTGCGCCAACACATTGTAATTCCCCGCGAGAAAGAGCCGGTTTTAAGATATTCGACGCATCGATCGCTCCTTCCGCAGCACCGGCACCGACTACTGTATGCAATTCATCAATGAACAGGATTATGGAATTTTTGGACCGGCGGATCTCTTCCATAATCGTCTTCAGCCGTTGCTCAAATTCACCGCGATACTTGGTCCCGGCCAGCATACCAGCCAAATCCAGGGTCAGCACTCTTTTATTCAACAACGCTTCCGGTACATTATTGTTAATTATCTGTTCGGCCAGACCTTCCACGATCGCGGTTTTCCCCACTCCTGGCTCACCAATTAAAGCGGGATTGTTCTTGGTCCTTCGGGCTAATATTTGTATGACCCGTTCGATCTCTCCGCGACGGCCAATCACCGGATCCAGTTTGCCTTCAGCCGCCATTACCGTCAAGTCACGGCAATATTGATCCAGTGTTGGGGTGGTTGATTTATTTCGCAGCTTTGGCTGTTGCGGAATATCTTCATTTTCCACATTTACTTGCTGTGTTTCCAGGTCGCTGAGAATATTAATGATCTCTTCCCGTACCCGGTCAAGCTGGATACCCATGGAAACCAGGACTTTGGCTGCGATACCTTCGCCTTCGCGCAACAAGCCCATGAGTATATGTTCGGTCCCGATCCGGGAATGGCCCATAGTCTGTGATTCTTCTACCGCCAACTGCAGGACTTTTTTGGCCCTGGGGGTAAAAGGGACTTCCCCGAGCAGCATGATCGTATCACCGGCACCGACAATTTTCTCTACCTCTTTACGAATCTTGCTCAGGTCCAGCTCAAGGTTAGCCAGTACCAATGAAGCTACACCCTCATTCAAGTCAATGAGGCCAAGGAGCAAGTGCTCAGTGCCCAAGTAATCATGATTCAGGCGCTTGACTTCTTCCTGGGCGAGCTGTATGGCCCGCTGTGCTCTTTCCGTAAAGCGATTAAACATCGATACCTCCGATTACTTGATCTCAAATTTCAGATCTCAAATCTCAGATTATTAAATTTCCACCCCTTCAGTTAAAGTCAGGGCTTTATATTCCTGGATCAATTTAGTGGTCATTTTACCGGGCTTACCATTCCCGATCGGCCGGCCATCGATCCTGACCACCGGCACCACTTCCGCGGCAGTACCGGTCAAGAAACATTCATCAGCCGTGAACAGGTCATACCGCGCAAAAATTTCTTCCCGGCAGGTGATCTTGTTCTTCGCTGCCAGTTCCATCACCACATCACGGGTAACGCCTTTCAGCGCCCCCAGGTAAGATGGCGGCGTCTTCAGCACATTATCCTTGAGTATAAAAATATTATCGCCGGTACATTCAGCCACATAGCCATCTTTGGTCAGCATGATAGCTTCCGGCGCGTTCTGCAATGTTGCTTCTATCTTGGCCAGGATGCTATTCAGGTAATTGAGTGACTTGATCCGCGGGCTCAATGATTCAGGAATGTTTTTCCTGATGGATGCAGTCACAATAGTTAAGCCGTCTTTATAAAATTCTTCAGGATACAGACTGATCTTGTCCGTAATGCAAAAAATAGTCGGCTTGGGGCATTTACGCGGATCTAAACCCAGGTCGCCGACACCGCGGGTCACCACGAGGCGAATGTACGCGTCTTTCAATTTATTGGCCCGCAGGGTTTTAAGCACGACTTCTTCCATTTTTTCCACAGAGATACCGCACTCCAAGCTGATCGCTTTGGCTGAATCATACAGCCGCAGCAAATGTTCCTTCAGGCGGAAAACCCGGCCATTATAGGCGCGGATCCCTTCAAACACCCCGTCGCCATATAATAAACCATGGTCAAACACGCTGATCTTGGCATCTTCCTTTTCCACTAATTTCCCGTCTAAATAGATTTTCAAACCCATGTTTAACTCCTTTAAAGTATTCTCTAAGAAATTCTAAACTCTAATTTCTAAATCCTAAACAAATTCAAAGCCCCAAATCCAAATTTCTAAACTTTACGAATTTTGATATTTGATATTGTTTAGAACTTAGATATTAGAATTAGGATTTGTTTTATACTATCCTGCCGTCTTTCAGTTTTATTATCCGGTCCGCTTTCTTGGCATATTCCTCATCATGCGTGACCATCACCAGGGTTTTCCCGTCAACTTTATTGATCTTATGCAGGATATTGATTATTTCCAAACTGTTTTTATAATCCAGGTTCCCGGTTGGTTCATCAGCCAGTATTACCCCCGGGTCATTGAACAGGGCCCGGGCAATAGCTACCCGTTGCTGCTCACCGCCGGAAAGCTGGTTTGGCCAATGTCCCATTCTTTCTCCCAGTCCAACCTTGAGTAATATTTCTTCAGCCCGGGCATGATCTGCTCCCGGTACGTGCAGTTTATCCTGGCTGATAAAGCTGGGCATCAATACATTTTCCAAGACAGTGAACTCAGGCAGAAGATGATAAAATTGGAAAATAAACCCGACTTTTTTATTCCGCAAGCCGGCTGTTTCCCGGTCACTAAGGTCCTTCGTGTTTACCCCGGCGAAGATCAAATCTCCCGCAGTTGGCTGGTCTAAAATACCCAGGATATGTAGCAGAGTGCTTTTACCGGCACCACTGGGACCGATGATCGCCACAAACTCACCTGTTTCAAGCTCTAGGTCTATCCCTTTTAAAACTTTTAATTCCTGTTCACTGGCATAGTAATTTTTAGTCAGGTTTTTGGCAATAATGACCGGAGCCTGCTGTCCAACAGCCTGGGTAATACTCCCATCCTGTCCTATATCATCAAAGCTAAGTTGTTCATTACTCATAACGTATCGCTTTCACTGGATTTAAGAAACACCCCAAACCCCGCTCAAAGGGGCTCCCGCCCCTATTGCGTTCGCTCGGCTGATTTACTGCGTAAATCATTGCGCCGGCTCACTGTTACCCCTTGGGGTGTTTCTGGGTTAAACGTTTTTCGTTCTATTCATAGCGAATAGCTTCTACGGGATTTAAGCGGGAAGCTTTATACGACGGATAAATAGTCGCCAGGAAACTGATCACTAAAGCGGCTATAGCAATCACGCTAAAATCCCCTAACTGCATTTTTACCGGTAAGTGGTCCAGGTAATAAATATCTCCCGGTAGTTTGATAAATTTATATTTATCCAGCAGGATGCATCCAAGCCAGCCACCGATTATACCCAGGACTAAACCCGCAAACCCAATAACCAAACCTTCCCAAATGAATATTTTCATGATCGCGGCACGAGTAGCGCCCAGCGCCCGCATTATCCCGATACACCGGGTTTTTTGTATCGTGATCATCATCAATGTACCGACAATATTAAAACAAGCCACCAGAACGATCAAGGTCAAAATGACAAACATGGCTATTTTTTCCAGTTTTAGTGCTGAAA
This sequence comes from bacterium, assembly GCA_028716025.1. The sequence continues at coordinate 15,569 of JAQUQP010000009.1, forward strand.
AAAGGTTGCGGTTCACTGACATCCACCCGCGCACCCAATATGGGAATCCAACGGTGTCTTGCAGTTCTTTTACTACCTGGTCAGCCGAGTAAAAGTTATCGGTTTTTACCTCTATCCCGGTTACTCTATTCTTTACGCCAAAAATATTCTGGGCACTCTCCAAGGGGACAAAAGCCAGGTTCGCGTCATATTCATACATTCCTGAATCAAAGATCCCCGCCACTTTAAACCGTTTCATTAGCGGTATTACCCCTAATGAGGAAGTCATTCCTTGGGATGAGATCAATACTAATTCATCATTAAGCGTCACCCGCAAATTCTGGGCTAGTTCCGTGCCCAGGACGATAGGATCTACTGGGACAGTTTTACTCTTCTTAGCCGGTTTTGCCGGTACTAATTTATCCAGACTGCCAACTTTCATATATGAAGAAAGATTGGTTACGGTTATTAATTTCGACGGCAACACGCCTTTGACCGCTACTCCCGTTACGCCATCTGGCGTTTTCAAGATAGCCTGTGCGTACACAAAAGGACTGCTTCCTAAGACACGTTTGTTCTCTTCTATCTTCTGGATCAATTTAGGATAATTCTCGATACCCCGTCCAGTCTGTGAAGTTACCACTATATGCGCGTTTACCCCTAATATTTTAGCGCGCAGGTCATTTTGGAACCCGTTCATGACGGAAAGAGTAATGATCAGCGCCATTACACCTACAGCTACACCGGCAATGGAAATGATCCCGATGAGCGACAAGAACATTTGTTCTTTCCTGAATTTCAAGTAGCGCAAGGCTACGCCAAGTTCAAAACGCATTATTTACCTTCCGGCCTCATCTGCGGGAACAGGATCACATCACGAATAGAGGCAGAATTAGTGATCACCATGATCAACCGGTCGATCCCGATACCCAGGCCGCCGCACGGAGGCATGCCGTGTTCCAAAGCGCGCAGATAGTCTTCATCGAGCATTTGCGCTTCCTCGTCACCGCGCTCCCGCTGTGTGAGCTGTTGTTCCATCCGTTTCCTCTGTTCCAGCGGATCATTGAGCTCAGAATAGGCATTCGCCAGCTCCTGGGCACCGATAAAAAGTTCAAACCGTTCAACGATATCCGGATTACCCTTGGCATTTTTTGCCAGAGGAGACAATTCCGTCGGATAATCACAAACAAATGTCGGCTGGACCAATTTCTTTTCCACTAATTCTTCAAAGATCGTATTGATGATCTTATATTGGGAATCCTGGTCCTCGAACGGTACCTGCAAGTCACGGGCAATTTTTCTGGTTTCTTCCAGGGTTTTTGGCGTAATAAAATCAGCACCGGTATGTTCCTTAACTGCTTCCAGCAGGGTCATCCTTTTCCAGTCACCGGCAAAAATAATGGTATTGCCCTGGTATTCGACTTCCAGTTTACCGGTACACTCTTTTACTACAGTAGTGATCAATTCACGGCACAAGTCCATGACCTGGTTATAATCAGCGTAAGCCTGGTATAATTCGATCATCGTAAACTCAGGATTGTGCCGGGTAGAAATACCTTCATTACGGAAGTTCCGGTTGATCTCATAAACCCTTTCCATACCGCCGACGATCAACCGTTTCAGATACAGTTCCGGAGCGATCCGCAGATACAAGTCTATGTCCAAGGCATTATGATGGGTGATGAATGGCTTGGCCGCGGCTCCGCCGGCTAAAGGTTGCATCATCGGCGTTTCCACTTCCAGGAATTCTTTTTCATCCAGGATCCTGCGCATCGTCTTGATCGCTTTTGAACGGGTGCGGAAAATATCCGCCACTTCGTCATTGGCGATCAAATCCACATAACGCTGACGATAGCGGGTTTCAATATCTTTCAAACCATGCCATTTTTCCGGCAAGGGGCGTAAAGCTTTGGACAGCAGGGTAACTTTCTGGACCATTATGGTCAATTCACCGGTCCGGGTGCAAAACACGCTGCCCTCTACACCGATAATATCCCCCATATCCAGAGTCTTAAAAATAGCGTATTCCGCGTTTCCTATTTTATCTTTGCGGACATAGATCTGGATCCGGCCAGAAGCATCTTTGAGCGTGGCAAAACAGGCTTTTCCCATCAGTCGCATGGTCATAATGCGTCCAGCCATCACGACTACCGTCGGATCTTCTGCTTCTTGCTGCAGGTGGCCAAATTGCCGGCGTATCCCGGCGCTGCTCAACGTGGTCACGAATTTATTGGGATAAGGCTCTACCTGCTGGGCCTTTAGATCGTCCAGTTTTTTCCGGCGTTGTAAATACTGGTCATTTAATTCTTCCACAAATTCCTCATCTTTCAGTTGATTGGAAGGTAATTTATATAATTATAGTATTATAGAGTATTTACTCGACGAATGTCAATGAAAAACAGTGCCTGCTTACTTACTGGAATTAAATTTAATGCGGATAAGCTGGGGATTAGAGGTTGTAGGTCGGATGCCAAAATGGTTATAAGTAATGGTTTCACGCATGCCTTCAGAGATATCTTTGCGCCGCGGATCCCGGCCCAGTTTACTTACTTCCCGGATGAAATCAGATAATTGCTGCGCCTGAACATGATAAAACAATTCCCGGTCATCTCCGAACTGTGCTACTCTCTGGGCCTGGTAACTATCCGCCAGGGCTTGTAAACGCTGCCTAGTAGTGGCTATATCTTCTACATCCATTTCAATTTCATAAGGCGTCTGGATATCGGCGTCGTTATCCGAGAGTTTCTCTTTTTGTTTTGAGATCGAGGTTAAACCGGCCCTTTCCATAGGGGCATTTATCTCGTTATAGCGCACAACATCAGCAGCCGGAACCGGACTGGTTGCCGCTTTAGCCATCTCTTTTTTCTCCAAACCCTGGACTTGTTTTAGCGGCAAGAGCGGAGTAACTATCGGCACATTCGCCCCTACTGTCACGTTATCCATGTTCCTGTTTTTAGCTTGTTCCGCTATCCTGGTAGTATATTTATTCACGCTGACCGCCAATAATAGTATCGTCACAGTAGCTACTGCTACCGGGACCGGGCGCCAACTGAATATTTCCCAGAATGACTTCTTGTGAATTTTTTGTTCAACGGCTGCCCACATGTTCTCCGGTGGCTCTATTTCTTTTAAACTAGTTACCAGGGCGACGGTTTTACGCAGATCTTCCAGTTCCTGACGACATTCTGCGCACTCGACCAGGTGGCTTTCGACGATCTGTTTCTCTTCGTCGGAACACATCTGGTCAAGGTACACTGATAAAAGTTCTTTGGTATGCTTTTTTATACCCATGTTAAATCACTTCCTTCAACTTATCTTTTAGTTCCAGCCTGGCGCGGGAGAGACGGCTTTTCACAGTACCCAGGTTACAGCCCAGGGACGAAGCTATTTCTTCATAAGAACAACCCCGGATATCTCGCAAAAGGATTACTTCCCGGTGTTCGGCGCTCAAAGTTTTAATCGCAGCTTGCACCTGGCCCTGAATCTCCCTGGTTTCCGCTTGGGCCAGCGGGGTCAGATCACTCTTATCCTCGACCTGCCTAGGCATTTCATCGTCTTCAGTTTCTATGGTTTCATCAAGAGACATAATATTGGGTTGGGTTTTCCAGTGGCGCAGTTTATTCTTGCAGGTATTACTGGCGATACAATAAAGCCAGGTTGAAAAGCTGGCTTCCCTTCTGAAATTTTTAATGCCATTATAGACCCGCACAAATGTCTCCTGGGTGAGATCTTTGGCTTCTTCGTAATCATCGACAAAGCGGAAACACAGGTTAAAGACCTTTTTCTGATACTTGGCAAACAACTGGGAAAAAGCTTGTTGGTCCCCCTGTTGGGTCCGTTCGACTAATTTGATATCGTCTAGATCTACCAAGACTCTCCCCTTATTAAGACACTGTCGGGCCTGAAAAGTTCCCTGAAAGCAGCTGTAAAGCTGTAGAGCGAGCACTTATTTACATCTCTACATCTTGCTGAACATCCTGCTGGACTTCTACATCTTTAACTTTTGTTACTGACTGCTTTATCTAAATACGCTTCGATAAACGGGTCTATCTCCCCATCCATGACTGCCTGGACATTGCCGATCTCTACTCCGGTGCGATGATCCTTCACCAGGGTATATGGGCAAAACACGTATGACCTGATCTGGCTGCCCCAAGCGATAGCGCCCTTATCATCATAGTGTTTTTCCGCCTGTTTCCGGCGTTTATCCTGCTCCAATTCAAAAAGCCTGGCGCGCAGTAGCTTCATTGCCGTAGCCCGGTTTTTGATCTGGGAACGTTCTTTCTGGCTTTGCACTACCGTATTAGTAGGTAAATGTGTGATCCTGATGGCTGACTCGGTTTTATTCACATGCTGTCCGCCATGACCACCGGACCGGTATGTATCTATGCGTAGATCGCTTTCATTTATATCAATATTTATTTCATCTGCTATTTCCGGGATCACGTCACATGAGGCAAAGGTAGTATGCCTGCGCTTGTTGGCATCAAACGGGCTGATCCGTACCAGCCGGTGTACCCCGGTTTCTGATTTCAAATAGCCATATGCGTAGGGACCTGTAATGATAAAAGTGACGCTTTTTATACCTGCTTCTTCCCCGGCTAAAATATCAGTGATCTCCACCGGGAACCCTTTGCTCTCTGCCCAGCGGCTGTACATCCGCAGTAGCATTTCGACCCAGTCACAGGCTTCGGTCCCGCCAGCGCCTGCATGTAGCGTGACGATCGCGTTACTGCGGTCAAACTGGCCGCTCAGTTTAGTCCGGAAAATAAAAAGATCAAGTTTTTTCCGCAGCTTTTCCAGCGTCGGTTGCAGTTCCTGTTGCAGGTTCTCATCATTTTCCTGCACTGCCATATCCAGTAATCCCTGGATTTCCTGGAATTCCCGTTCCAGTTGCTGGAACAATATCACATCTTCCCTAAGACTATTTAAGCGTTGCATTAGTTTCTGGGCTTCCTGCTGGTTATCCCAAAAGCCAGAGGCTCCGGTTTTATTTTCGATCGTCTCTATTTCTTTTTGCTTAGATCCTATTTCAAAGAAACCCCCGGAATTTTTCCAGATCGTCTTTAACTTTATTTAATATTTCAGTGATTTGATTATTAGGCAACTGCTTTCCTCCTGATCAATCCTCCAGCCAATCCCAGTATGATCATAAGTACACATAATTTAGCGAATACGTCGCCATATTTGGTATATACGGTTATCTTATTCTCCGGTGAGACTTGAAAAATACTGATCTCCGGTTGGAATAAATGGGTTTGGCTGATAATATTGCCATAAGGATCTATGTACCCCGAAATACCGGTACTGGCGCTCCTAATGACCCATCTCCGGTTCTCTATCGCCCGAAAAACATTCATATAGAAATGTTGATAAGGTGCGGCAGTATCCAGGTACCAGGAATCAATAGTAATATTAACGATAACTTCTGCGCCGTTTTTTACCAGGCGGCGAACCAGATCAGGAAAAATATCTTCATAACAGATATTCACCCCGTAATGGCCATGCGGCGTCTTCATGAGTTCCAGGCTATTTCCCGGAACAAAATCACCCATCTCTTTCAGGACCGGGACAATCTTTTCCAAATATCTCCGGAAGGGCACGAACTCCCCAAAAGGCACTAAATGGCCTTTATTATATTGTCCGGCTATATTCCCATCAGGGGTTACCAGAAAACAAGAAGTATAAGCCCGCGTGTCGCCGGACGCTACTACATCTACTGACCCCATCAGTAAATACGCTTTGCTCTTATCGGCCATCTCCGCGGTTTTTCCCAATAAAAAGCGGTCATATTTCAACAATCCCGGAACAGCAGTTTCAGGAAAAACAATTACTTCTAAATTGTTATTTTTCAGGCGATCCACGTAATAAGCATATTGCCCCATAATATTGATCTTTTCCTGAGGATTCCACTTTACGTCCGGAGGGATATTCGGCTGGATGATCGCGGTCTTGATCACTTTTTGTTTTACCATACCTTGCTGCCGCGATAAGACGACGAATCCGTAGCCAAAAGAGAGAACCAGGATCACCGCAAAAACCTCCAGGCTCCTGAGGCTTTGTTTGCGATGGGTTAATTCCAGGCTAAAACTGATCATTTTAGCAGCCAGCGCATTGACCAACACCAATAAGAAAGAGACTCCGTATACTCCGGTAACCGCGGAAACCTGGGCGATCAGTAGATTATTCCACTGGCTATAGCCTAGCAGGTTCCAGGGAAATCCGGTGAACAAATAGGTACGCAGGTATTCCAGGCCAACCCATAACGAGGCAATAAAGAAAATATTGAAGGAATAAAAATAACGGTTAAAGAAACTCGTAATACCGCAGAATAATGCGATAAACAAAGCTAAGTACAACATCAACAACGCACCTATGGTCATACTCATCAGCCAAGGCAGATTACCATAGATATGTAAAGTCCCGACCAGCCAATAGAGCGTGGCAGCATAAAATACCAGGCCAACCACCAGGCCATTCAGAAAAGCCCGGCCAAATTTCTCACCCTCAATACTGATCAAAAGCGGTATCAGGCAGATCCAAGCCAAATATGACAAGTCATATCTCGGAAAAGCCAGTATCATCAAGAGAGCTGAACCTAAGGTCATAATACTGTTCTTGGTCAGCAACTTTATCATTATTGCGCCCCGCAGCATTTCTTATATTTTTTCCCGCTGCCGCACGGACATGGATCATTACGCCCGATCTTATCCAGTTTTTGGGGTTGCGGTTTTGCTGCCGCAGCCACTGGTCTTGTCGTTATTGACTGTCCTGCTATCGGCTTGGGACGCGGCCGCTCTTGCGGCCCGCCTAAACTCGGCGATACTGGCTGGGCTACCATCTTCACCTTAAAAAGATAACCACCCACTTCTTCTTTGATTCTCATGATCATATTACTAAAAAGCCGGAAAGCTTCATGTTGATATTCTACCAGTGGATCTTTCTGTCCATACGCGCGTAATCCGATCCCTTTACGCAATTGATCAATATCATACAAGTGCTCTTTCCAGCAATTATCCACGACCTGTAGTACGACCCGGTGCTCCAGGAAACGCATCATTTCAGCACCCATAGAAGCTTCTTTTTCATCATAGGATTTCTGGACCGTTTCCAAGACCAGATCTTTAAAAGACAAGTGGTTTAACCGCAATAATACTTCTTGGCTGATCTTAAATTCCAGGCCATAGTTTTGTACAAACCAGGCGGAAAAAGCGCTGATTTCCCACTTTTCCGGATATACGCCTTCAGGACAGTATAATCCGGTTTTTTCTTCAACTACCTCGTTGACCATTTCCAGTACATGTTCTTTCAGATCTTCTCCGGCCAGGACCATTTGCCGCTGTTCATATATCACTTCCCGCTGTTTGTTCATGATGTTGTCGTAATCCAACAGCTGTTTGCGGATATCGAAGTTCATCGCTTCCACTTTACGCTGAGCCGATTCAATAGCCCGGGAAATAAGCGGATGTTGGATATCTTCGCCTTCCTGCATGCCCAGCTTATCCATAACAAAACTAATGCGGTCAGAACCGAATAACCTCATTAACTCATCTTCCAATGACAAGTAAAACCGGCTTGATCCCGGATCACCTTGCCGGCCGCTACGGCCGCGTAACTGATTATCGATACGACGGGATTCATGACGCTCCGTACCCAATACGTACAGGCCACCTGCGGCAACTACAGCCTCATGTTCAATATCTGTTTCCTTTTTGATTTCACTAATAAGTTTACGGTACTGGTCCCGGGCAGCCAAAACATTGGGGTCAGTAGTAGGAGTATATTCACTGGCCAGTGAGATCAATTCGGGATCCATGCCCCAGCCTTTCATTTTCTCTTTAGCGATATAGGCGGGATTACCTCCCAGTATAATATCGGTTCCGCGACCAGCCATATTAGTGGCGATAGTTACCCCGCTCTTGCGGCCTGCTTGGGCAATGATATAGGCTTCCTGTTCGTGATACTTGGCATTCAAGAGATTATGCTGGAGCCCCTGCTTACGCAACAGGGCGCTGATCTTTTCACTTTTTTCGATAGAACGGGTA
>JAQUQP010000010.1 GCA_028716025.1 bacterium
CTTTGACCAGCAGGGCGCCATGGGCCTGGCCGGTCTGCGCTTCTACCTGAATTCGAGCACCAACCTGCTGACCACTGACCGCACCAAGCAGCAGTCGGAACCGACCCTGATCGACATGCACCGTCACCTGAACCGGCCGAACTTCCTGTTCTCGGCGGGCTCCGGCTTCGGCATCCGGCAGATCAGCCTGGTGGGTGGCGCGCTCAACGGCCGCGACGGCTTCGGCGACGTGGGTGGCGGTGGCGGTGGCGGCGGCGGCGGCGGTGGCGGCGGCGGTGGCGGCGGCGGCGGCGGTGGCGGCGGCGGCGGCGGTGGCGGTTCTTTTACTCCCCCAGCAACCTTAACCCTTGAATTTCCAGCTGGATCTAACTATACTATTAATGAGATCAGGATCAGAAGGAATGGCGGTTCAAACCAAAGAAGACATACTGAATATACCTGGCAGGTATCCACAGATGGGATAACTTATTCTACTGTATTTACCCGCACTACTGATTCAGGAGTGAATCAATGGTATGATATTTTTCCGGCAGCTTCTAATGTAAATTGGGTGAAATTAGTAGTTACGAATTCTGTAGGCAGTAATAGTGTCGAAATTGATGAGATAGAAATTCCTTGGATCCGGATACGTTCAAAAAGCCAAATGTCAAAAGGTGGTAGTGGTTTTACTGAGAAGTATATGCGCACCTGTGTTATGACTAATAGCCGGGTAGCTGGAGCTACTATTTCTCGGATCACCCCCAGTAGCCTGCCAGGGACTAATACAACGGCTATTTGGGATGAAATTCCCAAGGATACGTATAATACAGCAACAAAATTTTAAGATTATCATGGAAAAATATGCGATAAAGAATAATAATTCCGGTTTTGCCTTGGTCTTTGTTTTTTTCTTTATGATCCTGGTTGCTGGTATTGTGCTGGGATACTTATATTTTAGTTCACAAAGCAGTGCCAGTCTAAATATAAAAAAAATGGAAACTCTTTCTTTTTATGCCGCTGAAGCGGCGCAAGCCAGGGCGATACAATATCTGCAAAATGACTGGACCGGAGTATGGAATATCTTACAGCCTAATACCGGTGCTTTAGGAAATTATGGGCCGATAACTGAAAATCTGGCCACAAATACAACTGTTAGTTATGATTTTATTATTGATAATTGGAATCTGGCAGATATTACCAAAACCGCGCCATTTGGCCTGGCTACTATTACTGCTAATGTTGCTTCACAAGGGGGTAATATTCCTGCTGCGGCAGTCGATGGGGCGATGAATACGAATTGGCGCACAATTAATAATCCCGGACCTTTGGTCCAGTTAACGATCCAATTTCCGGCCAATTCAAATTATATGATCAATGAAATTCGGATACGTCGTCAAGGTAATCCTCCGGCCGGCCGACCGACAAGCTATACTTGGGCTACTTCTACCGATGGCATTACCTATACAGTGCGATTTACCAGGAATGTTGATCCAGGTCTAAACCAATGGTATGATATCTTTCCAGCTCCGGCAAGCAATGTTAATTATATACGCTGGAATATTACTAACTGGAACGGAAACCGGATTGATATAAATGAAATAGAAATTCCCTGGATACGTATTAAAACCAGGTGCCGGATCAACAGCACCACCGGCACCAGTTATATAGAGAAGTACATACGTAGTGTAGTTTTAACCAATAATCGTGGCGCTGGAGCGACTATTTACCGGGTCACTCCCAGTAGCTTACCGGGAACCAATTTAACCGCTATTTGGGATGAGATTCCTAGAGATACGTATAATACAGCAATAATATTTTAGTAAGACGAGAGGTCTAGTTGAAACTAATTCGTAATATACAACCTTTATTAGGCCTGGATATCGGGACTACCTCGATTAAAGCAGTAGTGCTGAAAGAAAGTGTCAGCGGGGTAGCCATTGTAGACTATCGCGTTGAAGAATTTCCTTTAAGCACGGAGAAAAAAGAAAACGTGCCCTTGGAAGTAGTGCTCAATGGTTTACGAAAATGCCTGGAAGGCCTTAATTTCAAGAAAATGAAAATTATTACCGTTGTCTCAGGACAGCGGGTATCTGTCAGAAAAGTACTTATTCCCCACATGCCCAAAGAAGAACTATTGGAAGCTATAAAGTGGGAAGCCAAAGAACATATCCCTTTTCCTATCGAAAATGCGGTCATTGATTATCATATTATCGGCGAAGTAACGGATAAAGGCGCGAAGAAAATAGAATTATTAGTAGTAGCTGTGGAAAAATTCGTTATTGACCAGCATTTATCCATGTTGCAGAATGTCCAGATTAGACCTGCCTCGATCACTGTCACCCCTTTCGCCTTAGCTGATGTTTTACGGAAAAATGATTATCTTAAAACTGATGAAGCCCTGGCTGCGGTCAGTTCAGGAGCTGACACCACTACTATTAATATTTTTAACGGGGAACATCTGGTTTTTAACCGGGAGATTCCCTTGGGCGGTAATAATATAACCAGAGCCATGGTCGGTACCCTGATCTCGGATTCCGGCCAGGTAGACCTGGATATTAACCAGGCAGAGATCTTAAAAAAAGACTGGGGTATTCCCGATGAAAAAAATCCACAGCAACTGACGCCGGAGATCAGCAGCCTACAAATAGCTCCTTTGATGCGACCGATACTTGAACGTATGGCTAATGAGATCAGGCGATCATTGGATTATTATCGCGAGGAATCGAGAGGCAAACGGGTAACCAAAGTAGTGTTGCTGGGAGGTAATGCGGAACTAAAAGGTCTCCAGGAATTCCTGAATAATGCTTTAGGTTTAACTGTGGAAATATGCCAGCCTCTCAAACATCTTGAATCGGAAATGGCGGAAGACCGCAAAAAAGAGTTAAACCAGCTCAGCCCGCGCCTGGTGATCGCCTTGGGAGCTAGTTTGCAAGGGACCAAAGGGATCAATCTTTTGCCGCAGGAATTAAAGGAGCAGGCAACCAAAACAGCTCGCAGTGCTATGGCCGCAGTGATCGGTTTTTTGATTGTTTTTATTTTTAGCATGGTTTATGCTTCTTTACATATGACTTTACGGACATACGAAAAAGTCATTGACAGTAACCAAACCGCCTTGAATGACCTAAAACAACAGGTCGCCAGGGCCTATGAACTGCAACAGCTTAAAGAAAAAATGACTACTCGTCGGAATTTAATAAATCTGCTCATGATGGGAAACCCAAGATGGGTCGAGATGCTGAAGGCTTTAAGCAATCTTACCCCGCGGCGGATCATTCTGGAAGAAGTGACTTTTGAAAAAGAAGCAGAAAATAATACCGCTCCTGTTCCGGTGCAGCCTGGAGAAGGCGGAAATGGTGCCGTGGAACCGGTCAAAGCACCCTTTCCGGTGTTGAACATTAAAGGAATGGTGCTATTGGGAGGGGATAGACCAGAAGCGATCCTAGCGCAATTTATGCAAGCTTTGGAAAAATCTAGTTATTTTACGGAAACTGATCTCTATTCCCTGACTAAAGGACTAGAAGGGGAAGGGGAAGTAAAGAATTTTGTTAATTTCGAGATACAATGTAAATTGAGGGATTTTAGGGTCGTGGAATAAAGAAGTTAAGAGGACAGAACAGTGAAAAAACTTGGTAATAAAGAGAAATCAATGTTGAAATATTTTGGGATCTTTGCGCTTATCGCCTTAGGTTTCCAATTTACTTTAATCCAACCGACCAGACTTAAAATAGCTCAAAGAAAAGAAGAAGTGCAGAAAATAAATGATGAGATTCAGCGAGCTTACGAATTCCTGAGGGATTTAAATAAGATACGCGAAGAAGCGGATAAAATGGAAGAATTGTGGCAAATTTTCAAGACTAAACTACCTGATTCAAAACAAATACCTATTTTGCTTAATGCCTTGGCTAATGTTGCCAATAAAGCTAACATAAACTATGTTTCTATTAATACTAAACCAATAGAAATAGGTGAGCAACAGGGGAGCTTAACCTATAACCGTCTGCCGATCGAGATCACTTTGCGTTGCCGGTACCGTAATTTAGGAGAATACCTGGCGAATTTGCGGGACATGCCCCGACTGGTTAAAGTGGAAAGCCTAAAAATACTTCGCAATAAAGATATTTTGCCTAATGTGGACGTGACCATTAACGTTTATACGTACGTATTAACTAATGAGGGATAGCAGGTTCCCCGTTAGGCCGCTATGTTAATAATTCTAAGATTGTGCGGCTAGGTTATATGATTGATACTAAATTTATTTTTTAAGAAGTGAGGTCTAACGGGGTGAATCAACCAACCGCCGGAGGCGCTCCTCCGGATAAGAAAAAAATGTTCCTGCTGTTGGGTTTGGGTCTGGTTATCATTGTGATTTATAAATCCGTGGTCCTTTCTCCTCCCTCGCCGTCTCCTGATGTCCAGTCAGTCGATACGGGAACGGAAACAGGTGTAGTGATTCCCCCGGTAGAAGAGAAAGTACCGGTCGTAACCGAAGAAGCTGTGCCCAAAGAAACGATTGAAACAGCGGGCCAATCTTGGGGCCGGGATCCCTTTATTGGCGATGCTGCCGGAGAACAACAACAATCCGGTACTTCCGTTGCCGTAACCAAACCCCCAGTGAGTGAAGAAGCCGCGCTTGTTCTTTCCGGCATAGCCTGGAGTAAAAACAAAGCCGTAGCTATTATCAATGGACAGGTAGTGCGTGAAGGTGATTTATTACCGGTAAAAGGAAAAAAGATCTATAAAGTGATCACCATTTTAAAAAACCGGGTGATTCTGCAGGATCAAGACAAAACTATAACTTTGCGGGTAAGGGGAGGATGAAGAAATACAAATTCGAATATCAAATATCGAAAATCTAAATTAAGAGAGAGGATAATAATTATTTATGCGTGGCATAGGAGGTATGGCTCAATGAAAAGAATAGCAAAGATACTGATAGGCATCTTGCTTTGCTGCGCCATTGGCAACATTGGAGTAACTTTGGCCGCAGAGCCGGCAGCTATATCCACGGAACCTAATTTTTGGGAATTGATCAAGCAGAAAAAGATCTCTATTGATTTTAAAAATGCTGACCTGGATGATTCCCTCCGCTTACTGTCCCAACAGAATAATATTAATTTTTATATCGTACATAAAGCCCGTGGTAAAAAGATCAATTTTTATTTTAAAGATGTGCCGTTGGAAGAAGTACTTAATTCTATTTTGACCAATAGTGGGTTTAGTTACCAGGTTTTCCCGGCTAAAAATGTCATTGAGATCAAGGCCAGCGATACAGAGAAGCTTGATACGCGAATTTTTACGGTTAAAAATGTGGATCCGTTAGTGATAAAAAATACTTTGGTGAATGTTATCGGGTTGCAAGGAGTGATCAGTGTAGACCGGGAAAATAAGGTATTGGTTATAACTGATACTTACCAGAATTTTAATAAGATCATTGATGTTATTGATGCTCTAGATATTAAATCAGCCAGCGGAGGCGAAAGAAGCACCTCCGGTGAAGCGATAACCAAAGTATTTAATTTGCAATTCGCTTCTGCTGGAAAAATAAAAGATGTCGTCGCGAAATCACTGTCTGAAAATGGCAACATAGAAGTGGAAGAAGGTCTTAACGCCTTGATCATTAAAGATCAGCCAAGTGCTTTGGATAATATCGGTAATTTGATTCTTAAGTTGGACCGGGAAACACCCCAGGTGATTATCAGCGCGGAATTAATAGAAGTAAATACCGGGGTACTTAGTGAGATTGGGGCCAAATGGATATATCAGCCAGGTAGTCATGGCCAGGTAATGACCCTTAATACCCAATACAATACTCCACCGGTGGAGGCTAGCGCTGAAAACCTGGGCTTTGTTACCCAACCGCTAGGTGCCAGCCTGGTATATGGAGAAGTAACAGACAAGTTCCGGGGTATGATCAATGCCCTGGTTACCACCAGTAAGGCAGATGTCTTATCTAACCCAATGATTACCGTAGTCAATAATGAGAAAGCCAAAATAGAGATAACTGAAAAATTCCCTTATAACCAATTTTCCGGTTATGACGCCAAAGGCAATCCGCAATATGCCACAGAATTTATTGATGTGGGCATTATTATGACTGTGACGCCGCATATTAAAGAAGGTAATATTGTGAATCTGGAACTGGAACCAGAGGTAAGCTTCCAGACTGGCGAACGCGTTGGCATCCCGATCCGGGCTACCCGCAAAGCTTCGACCAAAGTGAATGTACGGGACGGTAAAACTATTGTTATCGGTGGTTTGACTTCGAATAAAAAGACTCGCACGGTGTATAAAATACCGATTTTAGGCAGTATCCCCTTATTAGGACAGCTCTTCCGCATGAATACCGATAGTGTTGATAAGGTGGATTTAATGATCTTTGTCACGCCACGCATTGTTTCCAGCGGGAAAATAGAAGAATTTTCCGCGCAAAACAGGGAAAAACTGAATCCGGAGAAAAAAGAAAAATAAAGACGACACTAATATGCCTTGACAAAAGACCTGTAGATGTAATAAAATCTCTTTACTAGACGAAATAACAGGACAATAACTATATTCGGGGCTATGATCATATGCTAAAAGTAAGCAACCGGAAGATGCATGCCAGCCTAAAAACTTATTTTCTCACTACTAAGGGGGGAAGCAAGGTTTTAGGTTTTTTATTTTAAGTTAACGGCAGGTTGAAGGAGGATGCAGAAGCATGATCCAGGAAAAAAAGCAGGAAGGGACTTCCCAATTAGTGGTTTTCAGCTTAGCCAACGAAGAATATGGCGTGGCAATTGGGCAGGTACAGGAAATTATCCGTCCTCAGGGTATCACCCGTATTCCCGGCATGCCAACTTTTATTGAAGGGGTTATTAACCTGCGCGGTAAAATAATACCCATTATTGATCTGCGGGACAGGTTTGGGCTGGCGCAAAAGGAAGCCGATGCCAATACCCGCGTTGTAGTGGCGGAAGTATCCAGCCAAACAGTCGGGCTGGTGGTTGATAGTGTCAGCGAAGTACTGCGTCTAGCCAATGAATCGATCGATCCTTTACCGCCGACGATTACCAGTATCGATGGTGAATACTTAAAAGGAGTGGGTAAACTTGACCGGCGGTTGATCATACTATTGGACCTGGAAAAAGTCTTGACCGACCTGGAGAAAAGCACCCTGGAAAAGATAAGTAAGACCATAGCCGAAGATATACCGGGAAGCAGCGGCGGTGTTAAAAAGGAGACTCCAGCTAAAGCAGAATAGCCGGGGGATCATCTAGGTGGTACGGATTTTATGCATATTTCCAGGTTAAAAGAATTTTTCCGGGATTATTCTCCGGGCGGTATGGTTAAGGTTGAAGATATTAAAAAGCGAATCTTCTGGAGTAATATAATAATCCTGATATTCGCAGTGATCTTTACCAATTTAATGCCTACCGGTAATACCGGTTTTAGAGCACTATTTATATTCCTGGTCATGATACCTTGTTTAGCCTTGTTATGGGGAGTGTACCATCTGTTGATCAAACCCAGCCTGGACCGTATCCAGGCTAGCCAAGACCTATCACGAGAAGTAGAATCACAAAACCAACATCGCCGGGAACAAATAGTAAAAATAATGGCCGTGGTAAAAGAAGCGGCTGCCGGTAAACTGTCCCAGCGCGTTGATATCAAAAGCAATGACGATATGGAAAAACTTGGTGCCGGGCTTAACCAGATGATTGACAGTTTATCGGAATTGATCGAACGGGAAAAAAAGATCAAAGCTAGTATGCAAGTTTCCATAGTTAAGCTGTTAGAACTAGTCAAAGCTGTAGAAAAAGGGGATCTGACCCAGCAGATCGTAATCGATTCAAACGATGAAATCGGCCAGATTTTTACCGCGCTCAATAATCTGGTACAATCGTTGCGGCATATGGTCAAAGAATTGCAGCAAGCTACTAATAAAGTAATGGTCTCAGGCAAAGAATTATCGACTATTTCACACCAATCTACTTCTACTATTTCTCAGGTAGCTAATACGATCACTCAGATTTCCAGTTCTTTGACGCAAATATCTCAAAACGCCCAGGCAGCGGATTCTGCTTCCCAGCAGACCCTGACCATTGCCCGTAAAGGCAACGATTCGATACGTAACGCTATTGAAGGGACTAAGAATACCAAAACGACCGTAGATGACTCGGCAAAGATTATTAGGGAATTGGGCCGGCGTTCTACCCAGATCGGCGAAATCATCACTGTTATTACCAAAGTAGCCGACCAAACGAATTTATTATCTTTAAATGCGGCTATTGAGGCTGCCAGGGCCGGGGAATTCGGACGTGGTTTCGCGGTGGTGGCGGATGAAGTACGAAAATTAGCCGAAGGCTCAGCGCAAAGCGCCAGCGAAATATCCCGGCTGATCTCGGAAGTGCAGAGCGAAACAATAAAAGCGGTGCAGGCTGTCGAACGCGGGGCCAATGAAGTGGAAGAAGGGGTAAAACTTACCGAAGAATCAGCTAAGGCTTTTAAAGATATTGCGGATTCCGCTAAGAATATGGCGGAACAGGTCCAAAGCATAGCCGCTGCAACACAGGAAACAGCGGCTGGGGCGGAAGAAGCCAGCGCGTCCAGCCAGCAACAAGTAGCCTCTATCGAGGAAATTACCACTTCTACGGTAGGTCTGAACGAAGTGGCGAACCAATTACAAGAAATAGTGGCTAAATTTAAAGTTTAGGAATATAATAATACAATGGCATTTGAAGAACCGGATTTTGAGTTATTAGTAAGAAAAATATTAAGGGAACGTGGATTTGACTGCCGCCAATACCGGGAAAGTTATTTAAAACGCAGATTCGGCGTCCGTATGCGGGCTTGGAAAATTACTACGTTCACTGATTATGTTAATGTCCTGGACCGCCATCCCGAAGAATATATTAAACTCTTTGACGATATTACGATCAATGTAACCCAATTTTTCCGGGATACTACTGCGTATGACGCTTTTGATAAAACCGTTCTGCCGGTGATCCTGGAAGAGAAGAAAAAAACGCAAAGCAATATCCTGCGGGTATGGAGTTGCGGGTGTTCCAGCGGAGAAGAACCATATTCCATTGCTCTATGCTTGGCTGACAGGTTAGGATCAAAGATCAGCAACTACAATATCACTATCTTTGGTTCAGATATTGATGACCTCAGCCTGAATAGGGGGCGGGCAGGTATCTATGGTACGGCTAGTCTGGAAAATGCGCCTCCGGAGATATTGAGCCGGTATTTTATCCAGGATGGGAATAAATTTAAAATAAAAGATGAGATCAAATCCCTGGTAAAATTCATTAAACATGATTTTATCCGGGAAGAACCATTTAAAAATCTGGATATCGTTTTTTGCCGCAATGTAATGATCTACCTGACCAAGGAAATGCAAACAAGATTACTGGTTAATTTTTATAAAAGCTTGAATCCAAAAGGATTTTTAATGTTAGGAAAAGTAGAAGGTTTAATGAGCACTAATGAAGGGTTGTTTGAGCGCTTTAATATTACGGAACGAATTTTCCGTAAAGGATAAAAGAAAAAAAGTTAAAAAAGAAGGAGGCGAGAAGTATGGGGACTAAAATCCTGATCGTAGATGACTCAGCTTTTATGCGGATGACACTAAAGAACATCCTCTCCAAAGAAGGCTATGAAATAGCCGGGGAGGCGGAAAACGCAGAACAGGCTGTAGCCAAATACACAGAAACGAAACCTGATCTGGTAACCATGGATATCATTATGCCGGGTGAGAACGGGATCAAGGCGGTAAAAGAAATAATGAAAGTTAACCCCAGCGCACAGATCTTGATGGTCAGCGCTATGGGCCAGGAAGCTCTGATTGTTGAAGCCATGCAGGCTGGGGCTAAAAACTTTATCATTAAACCTTTTCAGCCTGAAAAAGTGATCGAGGCAGTCCGCAAAGTACTGAAAACGTAATTCTGGAAGGGGGCCTTAGTTGTGGACAAGATAAAAGTATTTGTTGTTGATGATTCTAATTTTATGCGCAAGATCATCACGGACATGTTGAATTCTGACCCGCAAATCACGGTCATTGGCACGGCAAGTGACGGCCGCGAGACCGTGGAAAAGGTCAAAACCTTGAATCCGGATGTGATTACTCTTGATATTATTATGCCGGAAATGGATGGGTTGACCGCACTGGAACAGATCATGAAAATATGTCCGACTCCGGTAGTCATGTTCAGTAAGGTAACACGTGACGGAGCCGAGGCAACGCTTAAGGCCCTGGAATTTGGCGCGGTTGATTTTGTGACTAAGCCGCAAGATGCGGATTTGGGAAGCATTAAAATTGAGATTGACAAAGTCAAAGCGGAACTAATTGACAAGATCAAGATCGCGTCCCGCATTGACCGCAATAAATTGAAAGTGCTTTATCCTACGACCAGGATCAAGGAGAAGATTACCAGTGTTGCCGAGCCGACCGACCGTATGGTATGTATCGGTTCTTCTGCCGGCGGCCCGAAGGTGTTAATGGAAATAATGCCTCAGTTCCCTTATGATCTGAATAGTGGCGTATTGGTGGCTCAACATATGCCTTCATTTTTTATTAAATCCTTTACTGAACGGCTTAGTAATATTTCCAAAATTAGCGTACGCGAAGCAAAAATTGGAGATATTATTACTCCGGCAACGGCTTTCCTGGCTCCGGAAAGCTATACTATTAAAGTAGAAAGAATAAAGAAGGGCGGAGCTGTGACTTTATCAAGTGAACCCTCGGTACACCGGGTAAAGCCGTGTATTGACTCCATGATGGAAGCATCGGCGCAAGTTTATGGTGCGAAAACGATCGGGGTCCTGCTCAGCGGCATGGGCCGTGATGGCGTAAAAGGGCTGAAAGCTATCAAAGCTGCAGGCGGCAAGACCATTGTCCAGGATGAATCATCCAGTATTGTTTTTGGCATGGCCAAAGCAGCGATCGAAGAGGGTGTAGTTGATAAGGTGGTTCCGGCTAATAAGATCATCGAAGAAGTTCTTAAATTAATTTAAGAGGTTATCTATGACCGAGGATATGTCGCGCTATAAAGATATGTTCATCAGTGAAGCGACAGAATATCTGCAGAACCTGAATAAATCCCTGCTGAGCCTGGAAAAAAGCCCGGATAACCTGGAATTACTAAATGAAATTTTCCGGTTGGCACATACCATGAAAGGTATGGCGGCGACTATGGGTTATCAGAAAATTACCACTGTGGCCCATCAGATGGAAGATGTTTTGGACCGGCTGCGCAAGCAAGAGTTGAAAGTAACTCCGGAAATAATCGAAACCCTGTTTAAATCCCTGGATATTCTAGAGCCCTTGCTACAAGAAGTGGCCAGTGGCGAAGATAAAAAGGTTGATATAACCGAGATCATTGTTAAATTGAAAATGATCATGGAACAAAAAAAGCCGGAAGCCGGTGAGCCGGTAAAAGAAGCTGAAGCTAGTGCTTCCGAAGGCGAAAAAAAAACAGTAAATAGCGAGAAAGAAAAGAAAAGGGCGCAAACCAGCGTTAGGATCAATATAGAGCATCTTGATAATTTAATGAACCTGGTAGGAGAACTGGTTATAAATAAGGCCAGGCTATTTCAGATCGGGGCCAATTATAAGCTAGGCGAACTTAATGAAAGCCTGACCCAATTAGAACGCATTACTGGCAGCTTGCAGGAAGAAGTACTTAAAACCAGGATGATCCCGGTTTCCCACATCTTTGACCGTTATCCACGGGTGGTCAGGGATCTGGCGAAACTTAAAAATAAGGAAATTAATTTTGAAATTGAAGGTTCAGATATCGAGTTGGACCGGATGATCGTAGATGAGATCAATGATCCCCTGATCCATTTGATCAGGAATTCAGTCGATCATGGCGTTGAATCCCCGCAGGAGAGAGTAAAAAAGGGGAAAAGCGAAGTTGGGTATGTAAAGCTTTCTGCCAGGCGAGAAAAAGGTTATGTGCGCATTGAGCTGACCGATGACGGCAAAGGCATGGACCCGAACGAGATCGCCCAGAAAGCTATTGAAAAAGGAATGCTAGCCAAGGAAAAACTGGCATTGATGAGTGAGCAGGAAATGCTGATGCTGATCTGCGAGCCGGGTTTTTCCACTGCTGCGGAGATCAGTGATATCAGCGGCCGCGGCGTAGGTATGGATGTAGTTAAAACCAAAGTTGAAGCTTTCAATGGTTCAGTAACCATTGAAACGCAAAAGGGCAAAGGATCCACCTTTATAATCAAGTTGCCCTTGACTTTGGCGATTATCCAATCTCTGATGGTGAAAGTAGCGGATGAGGTTTATGCTATCCCTCTTTCCAATATTACGGAAATCAATTCTTTTCCTCCTGATTTGATCCGGACCATAGAAAAAAAGGAAGTGATCAAGATCAGGGAAGAGATCCTGCCACTGGTCAGCTTGCGTGAAGTCTTTGATTTGCCGAAACATGAATATGGTGAAGAAATATATGTGGTCACAGTGGAAGTGGGAGAAAAAAGGCTGGGTTTAGTGGTAGATTCCCTGTACAGCCGGGAAGAAATAGTAATTAAAACCTTAAGCGGTATTTTAAAACGGACCAAAGGTATTAGTGGCGCCACTATCCTGGGTGATGGGCGCGTAGTACTAATTGTCGATATTGCGGGTATTATCTAAATGGAAAAAATATTTGCTTTGGATATTGGTACAAGAAAAGTAGCCGGGTTGGTGGCTATTAGGGAAAATGAGACCATCAAGATACTGGATTGCGAGTTGAGAGAACACCAAACCCGGGCCATGCTGGCCGGACAAATACATGATGTAGACCGGGTTGCGGCGGTAGTACAGGAAATTAAAACAGTCCTGGAACAGCGGCAGGGTGAACGCATCGATAAAGTAGCAGTAGCAGTAGCCGGGCGTACCCTTAAAACCCTGCGTGGTCAGGCCCAGAAAAATATTTCTTTTGAAAACGAGATTACCTCTCCTGATGTGCTGGATCTGGAGTTAGCTGCGGTGCAACAAGTTTTAAATAATCTAGGAAATCAACCTGAGCAGGCCCTGGCGGAAAACTTTTATTGTGTCGGGTATAGTGTGGTCAGTTATTTTCTCGATCAGGAAAAAATTGACAACCTGGTAGGGCAAAAAGGCTATGATATCGGAGTGGAAATAATTGCCACTTTCCTCCCGCGTATAGTTCTGGAAAGCATGTTTACGGTGCTTAAGAAAACAGGATTGGAAGTATCTTCTCTAACCCTGGAACCGATTGCCGCGATCAATGCCATTATTCCGCCTGATATGCGCCGGCTCAATTTGGCGCTGGTGGATATCGGTGCCGGTACCAGTGATATCGCTATTACTACCGGCGGCAGCGTAATCGCCTACGGTATGGTGCCATCAGCTGGAGATATGATCACTGAAAAATTGTGCGACCTTTACCTGCTTGATTTTTGTGTTGGAGAAAGAATAAAACGGCTTTTATCCAGCCAAACCCAGGTAGAATTTACCGATATTTTTGGCAAACAATGGAACCGGTCTGCGTTGCAAATACTATCAGACCTGACCCCAGCGATCGAGGCACTTGCCGCCACCATCAGTGAGAGAATATTGGCTTTGAATCGTACCGCACCGAGCGCTTTGGTCTGTGTCGGCGGTGGCAGTTTGACTCCTCTACTCCAGGAAAAATTGGCCCAGGCATTGCATCTCTCCCGTGAACGCATCGGTGTCCGAGGCCCTGAATTAATCTCCTGGATCCACAATCCTACAGGTAAACTTACCGGTCCGGAGGCCATTACTCCATTAGGTATTACCAGTATTGCCACAGAGCGGCAGGGATTACAGTTCGTGAATATTACAGTTAATGGGAAACATATACATTTACTGAATATCAATCAAAAGTTGAATGTTTTGAGCGCTCTTCTGGCCAGCGGCATAAGTACGAAAAAAATGCACGCCCGGCCTGGACTATCAAAAACCTTTGAACTAAATGGAGACTTACGCATTATCCAGGGCACCCTGGGAAAACCCGCGACCGTATTATTGAATAATGCTCCGGCTAGTCTGGAAGATCCGATCAATGACCACAGCCAGATCATTTTTGAAGAAGCTCTTTACGGCCAGGATGGGAGAGCCAAGATCGGTGATTTTATTAGTTTATTATCCCGTAAGAAAATTATCTTGAACGGTGAAATTGTTTCCGCGGGTCCGGCTGTCTATCTCAATAATGAACCAGCTGGATTGGATACGGAAATACCGGACCTGGCTAAAATTGAAATAAAAGCCGAGACCTCATTACGAGAGCTATTACGGCAAAAATTCGATGTCAGCCAGGCCAGCGAACGTAGTATAGTCGTGACCATTGATAATGAACCCAGGATTATAACCCAGCAAAGTTTTCACTTGGCTATTAATGAGCAAGAAGCCAGCCTGGAAGCGCCCTTACATGACGGTGACGTTGTTGAGTACGCGGCCCATAATCCCCGGCATTACCAGCTTAAAGATGTAGTGCCGGAACCGCAGACAGGACGAGGGATACGGGTCTCTATCAATGGACAAGAATATACTATTGAAGGCCAGCACGGGAAAATATATATGAATAGCCAGGAAGTATCTCCGGATGAGTTTATTATCAACGGCGCTGATATCCGGACCATTCCCGGCAAGAATGCCGAATTAATAGTTGTTGACCTGCTGCGTTATATAACTCTGGATGTGGACCGGAATGCCGGGAAGAAATTAAAAATGTTCGTCAATGGCCGGGAAGCTAATTTTACCACTGCTTTATCACAGGGCGCGGAAGTTAAGCTTTACTTTGAATAGAGGAAACAATGGTTGATAAACAATTGCCAAAATTAAGCCCGAAACAGCTGGATGCGCTGAAAGAGATAAGTTCTATCGGTGCCGGTAATGCTGCTACGGCTTTCTCGCAGATGCTGAATCGCAAAGTAATGATGACGGTTCCCAGTATCCATATTGTATCAATCAAAGAAGTGCCGCAATATATGGGCGGGCCAGAAACACTGGTAGCCGGTGTTTACACCCGTTTGTTGGGTGATGTGTTTGGCAGTGTTCTATTGACTTTTCCTCGTGAAAGCGCGTTTTCACTGACTGATATACTGATGGGAAAAAAGATAGGAACTACCAAGATATTGACCGGTATGGGCCGCTCTCTGCTCAAAGAAACCGGCATGATCGTTACCGGATCATTTTTAACCGCGCTCTCTAAAATGGTCAACACTACTATCATTCCGCGGGTACCTAACTTAACCCTCGATATGGTGGGCGCGATCATTGATTTCATTCTGATCGACCTGAGCCAGGAAGTGGAATTTGCTATTGTCATCGAGATTCGTTTTGAAGAAAAACAATCACATGTCAGCGGGCATTTTTTCCTTTTACCAAATCCTGATTCATTAAAAATAATATTAAAAGCGATTGGAGTCGACAATGATTGATCTGAAAAATTTAACACCGTTCCAGTTGGATGCCCTGAAAGAGATCGGCAATATCGGAGCTTCCCATGCGGATACGGCTCTTTCAGAATTACTGCGCAAGAAGGTCTGGATCAGTGTGCCAGAAGCGAAAGTCGTTCCTTTGGATGAAGTGCCGCAGGAGTTCGGTGGCGCGGAAAAAATGGTAGTTGGCGTATATCTGCAAATGCAGGGCCAGATCAGCGGTAATATCTTGTTCTTTTTTAGCCAGGAAACAGCAATGACCCTGGCGGATATATTGATGAACCGGCCGGCAGGTACGACTAAAGTTCTTAATGAAATGGACCAGTCAGCGATCAAAGAAACCGGTACAATATTAGCCGGTTCCTGTTTGACCGCGCTCTCGGCGCTCACTAATAAGGAGATAATACCTTCTATCCCTTATTATGCTATGGATATGCTGGGAGCTTTGGTTGACTTTATAATCATCAATCTGAGTCAAAATGCTGAGTATGCCATGATCATCCAGTTGGAATTCAGTGAATCAGAGTATAAAATTGACGGAAGTTTCTTGTTATTACCTGACCCGCAATCTTTGGAAGTGATCCTGACTTCTTTGGGCGTGGGCTGAAGTGCGGGAAGGAGAGGAATAATGGACGATCCAATTAAAGTGGGAATCGCTGATCTTAAAGTCAGCACCGCACCAAATAAAATAGTGACGAATGCACTGGGTTCCTGTGTCGCCATTGTTTTGTATGATGCAGTGCATAGGATAGGTGGGCTGGCTCATATCATGTTGCCCAGCACTGCTTTTTCGAAGATCCGGTCTAATCCGGCTAAATTTGCCGATACAGCGGTACCGGAAATGCTTAGTATGATGAAACAATTGGGCGCAACAAAAACTACTACCTCGGCCAAGATCATCGGCGGGGCGCAAATGTTTGCCAATGTACTGGTAGAGCCATTGGGAAATATCGGGCAAAGGAACGTACAGGCGGCCAAAGAGGCCTTGGCTAAAGAAAGTATTAATATAGTGGCTGAGGACACTGGCGGCGATTGCGGAAAAAGCGTGGAAGTTGATCTGGAAAACGGGGATGTAACAGTCCGGTCTATTAAATACGGAATAAATAAACTTTAGTAGGGCTTGCAGTAGGGGGAATAATGGATAAACTTGCTAAAATACTGGTAGTTGACGATTCACCTTTCATCCTGGAAATCATCGAAACCATCCTGAAAGACAGCGGATTTGAAGTGATCACCGCTGATGATGGTGACCGGGCTTATGCCCGGGCTACCACTGAGTCCCCTGACCTGATGGTACTGGATCTAATGTTGCCAAAAAAGAATGGCTATGAAGTATGCAAGATGTTGAAAAGTGACGAAAAATACTGTCAGATACCCATTATCATGTTAACTGCCAGGGTCAACGAGGAAGATGAAGTAAAAGGCAAAGCGGCAGGAGCTGATGTATATATGGGCAAACCGTTTGAGTTAGATGACCTGGTCGCTAAGGTAAAAGAGCTATTACAAGCTAAAAATAAATAGTTATTGCCTCGCTATGCCAAGCTAGGCTAATCTTCAGGCACATCATCAGGATTAGCCTTCTTTTTTTTGAAAAGCCGAATAAAGACCGAATTGAACCTGGAATTTACAATAGGATTTGGCATTTGACGTATAGTATTCACATAACGCGAATAAAAAGTCGAGAGTTTTATGTTAAGCAAATTATTATCACAACTGAATCCAATGCAGCAGGAGGCGGTCAAGCATATCGATGGCCCTTTATTGATCATTGCCGGCGCTGGCAGTGGCAAAACCAGGGTCATTACCTATCGCATGGCCTATTTACTGGCTAATAATGTGCCTGGCTGGAATATCCTGGCAGTGACTTTTACCAATAAGGCCGCCGAAGAGATGCGAGTCAGGGTTGATAAGCTGCTGCAAGAAATATTTCCAGGGAAACACACTGCTATGCCGCTTCTTTCAACCTTTCATTCATTCTGCGTGCGAGTCTTGCGCCAGGATATAGAGCAGCTGGGTTATAAGCGGAGTTTTGTCATTTATGATGAAGATGATTCCCTTAGCCTGATCAAGCAATGCCTGCGCGAACTTGGACTTGACGAAAAAAAAACAAAACCTAAAGAAGTGTTATATATTATTGATAAAGCCAAAGACGACCTCCTGGACGCCGAATCATACCAGATATATGCCAATGCCAGCCATAATGACGTGCGCCAGGCAGTAGCCGAAATTTACCGGCGTTACCAGAAAAAACTAAAGGACAATAATGCCCTTGATTTTGGCGATTTGATCATGCTGACCGTGCACCTCTGGCAGGCGTTCCCCGAGGTATTGCAGCGGTACCAGGAACGGTTTCGCTATGTTATGGTAGATGAATACCAGGATACTAACCATGCCCAGTATATACTAACTAAAATGTTGACGCATAAATACCAGAATCTTTGCGTGGTCGGTGATGAGGACCAGAGTATTTATATGTTCCGCGGCGCGGATATACGCAATATCCTCGATTTTGAAAAGGATAATAAAAATTGCCAGGTGATCAAGCTGGAGCAAAATTACCGTTCCACTAAATATATCCTGGAAACAGCCCAAAAGGTCATTACTAATAATAAATACCGTAAAAGCAAAGAATTGTGGACTGACAATAAGAAAGGCGACCCAGTATATTTTTACGAAGTTGCTAATGAAGTAGAAGAAGCCAGTTTTATTGCCGGCAGTATCGGCAAACTGGTCAGGGAAGATGTCTTGCCCCGCGAGATAGCTGTTTTTTACCGTACCAATGCCCAATCCCGGGTATTTGAAGATGCCTTGCGCCGTGAACGCCTGCATTATATGATCGTCGGCGGTATGCGGTTCTATGAACGCAAGGAAGTTAAGGATATATTGTCGTACTTACGGGTAATGGTTAATCCCCAGGATTCAGTAAATTTGAAAAGGATCATCAATGTGCCGAACCGGGGGATCGGTAAAACCAGCCTGGAAGTGATCGAGAAATTCGCGGAAAAACATGAAATTGCCCTGACCGAGGCATTGCAACGCCTTGACCTGATAGAAGGGCTGCAAGACCGGGCCAGGAAAAACCTGCGTGGATTCATGCAACAATTAAACCTTTGGCGGGAAGCGCGGATCAGCTTGTCAGCCAGTGAAATAGCCACTAAAATCATTGATGAATCATTCTATATTAAAGAATTAGAAGCTGATCCCCAGGAGGCCAGTGACCGGATCGCGAACGTTAAAGAATTGGTTTCCGCGATCAAGGAATTTGAAGAGCAAAGCGAAGATACTTCTTTGGAAACATACCTGGAGCAAGTAGCCTTGATCTCGGACCTGGATACCTGGAAAGAGGAAAAAAATTATATTACCTTAATGACCCTGCACCTGGCCAAGGGATTGGAGTTTAATTATGTCTTTATGGCTGGCTTGGAAGAAGGATTATTGCCGCATATGAATTCCTTAGCTACAGAGATAGAGCTTGAAGAAGAGCGGCGGTTATGCTATGTCGGCATGACCAGGGCCAAACAACAACTGATTATCACGAGTGCCGCTGAACGCCGGGTCAACGGTACCAGGCGGTGGAATATTCCTTCCCGGTTCATTGCCGAAGCAGAACTAATAGAGAGACAAAGGGAAGAGCAGCTGGCAGACGAGAGATGGCAGATGGCAGAAGATGCACAAACAACGATAGAAAGTCCTGTTATCCTGCCGCAGAGCACTAAATTTAAGAAGCATCAGCGAATCGAGCATGAAGTGTTCGGTGAAGGCAGAATAATAGAAGTTTCCGGCTCTGGGGAGGATGAGAAAGTAATCGTTGATTTTAACTCCGGCGTCCGCAAAAAGCTGCTCGTAAAGGCTGCAAACCTTAAAAAAATATGATATACTATAAGAAACACCCCAAACCCCACTCAAAGGGGCTCTCGCCCCTATTGCGTTCGACCGGCGATTTTACTTCGTAAAATCTAAGGCATCGGTCTCACTGTTACCCCTTGGGGTGTTTCTGAAAGATAGTACCCAAACCATGCTTAGGAGTAGCGAATGCTGGCAATTATATTCTTAATAGCTTGCGGTTTTTTTGCCTTAGCCTATGTGAAATATGGCGGTTTTCTTAAGAAACATTTTGAGCTGGATAATAAGAATAGCCCGCCATCCTGTACCATGTATGATGGTGTGGATTATTGCCCGGCTCCAGCGATGGTGCTTTTTGGGCATCATTTTTCATCTATTGCCGGTGCTGGCCCTGTCTTGGGCCCGATCATAGCCGGCGTGGCGTTTGGCTGGGGTCCGGCATGGCTGTGGGTGATCATTGGTTCTATTTTTATTGGCGGTATCCATGATTTTGCCAGCCTGGTTATTTCTATCCGTAACCGTGGGCGTTCGATCGCGGAAATTGCCAATACTTATATGTCCAGGAGAGCCTACCGGCTGATGCTGGCATTTATCTGGCTGTGCCTGGTCTATGTGTTGACTGTTTTTACCGATCTGACAGCGGCAACTTTCAAAGCTGATGGCGGTGTAGCTACTTCATCGTTACTCTTTATGCTGCTAGCAGTGGGGTTCGGGATTTCCTTATACCGGTTGAAAATACCGCTGAGCTGGGCTACGGTAGTATTTGTATCCTTGCTTTTTTTCAGTGTCTGGCTGGGGCAGCAGATACCGTTAAATAATATCCCGGCTATTCTGGGAGATAAAGCTAAAACCTGGGATATAGTATTAATAGCCTATTGCTTCATCGCTTCGGTAACTCCGGTCTGGATCTTATTGCAACCCAGGGATTATTTATCCAGTTTCCTGCTCTACAGCTCGATCCTGGGTGGGTTTTTGGGGATCCTTTTTGGCGGATTACCTCTTAAATATCCGACTTTCATTGGCTGGACGTCAACTGATGTTGGCCCAATGTTCCCGTTATTATTTGTAACTGTGGCTTGCGGTGCGATTAGCGGATTTCATTCTATTGTAGCCAGCGGTACTACCTCCAAACAGATCAAGAAAGAAACTGATGCTATTCCGATAGGATACGGAGCCATGCTGGTAGAGGGATTGGTGGCGGTGATCGCCTTGAGTACCTTAATGATAATTGATGTAAGTGATCCTGTTGCTAAAAAAGCACCACTAGCGATCTATGGCGCGGGTATAGCCAGGTTTTTGTCTATCTTTGGGATTCCGGAAAAATTTGGCGCTTCATTCGGACTTTTGGCGCTTTCCACGTTTATTCTGACTACCCTGGATACGGCAACCAGGCTAGCCCGCTATATTTTCCAGGAATTTTTTAACCTGGAAGGCAAAAATACCCGGTACCTGGCTACGGCGATTACCTTGTTTTTGCCTGCGGTTTTTGTGCTGATCAATATCAAAGATATTAATGGGAATATTGTACCAGCCTGGAAAAGTATCTGGCCGATCTTTGGCGCTACCAACCAATTACTGGCTGGCCTGGCGCTTATGATCGTAGCTGTATGGCTCAAAAAGAAAGGCAAACAGATCTGGTTTGTGGTCATTCCTATGATCTTTATGCTGGCTATGACTTTGTGGGCTTTATTTCTGGTTATTATGCAGTATAAACTGAGCTTGCTGGGATTTATCGGCGATGTGCTGATGTTATTGGCGATATTGCTTATTGTGGAAGCTATCCAAATATTTGAAGCTAAAAAACATATTAAAAGAATATTAAAGAGGAAATAACGTGAAAATAACCAAAAAAGAAGTGGAATATGTCGCCCGGCTGGCCCGGCTGTCGCTCAATGAAGCGGAAAAAGAAAAAATGACTGCCCAGCTTGATTCTATATTGCAATATGTAGATACCTTGAATAAGCTGGACACTAAAAATGTTGAGCCGACCAGTCATGTCCTGCCCTTAAATAATGTTTGGCGTGAGGATGCCACCAGGCCAAGTACCCTGCGGGATGAAATACTGGCTAATGCCCCGGACCAGTCTGAGGGATTTTATAAAGTAAAGAAAGTAATAGAATAAGTAGATCTAAAGCTGTAAAGATGTAAAGAGGCAGGCAATAGTGGGGAAAAAGATAACAATAAAAACTGAAAAAGTTAAGATGGAAGCAGAACTTAATGAATCTAAAACAGCGGTAGCGATCTGGAATGCTTTACCGATAGCTACTGAAGCAGATACCTGGGGAGATGAGATATATTTTGAGATCCCGGTAAAGGTAAGCTTGGAAAATGGCACTGAGGAAGTGCGCGTAGGTGATCTGGGATACTGGCCGCAAGGGAACTGTTTCTGTATTTTCTTTGGTTTAACGCCAATTTCCAGCGAGGGCAAGATCAAGCCGGCTAGCGCGGTTTCTATTATTGGCAAGCTTCTGGGAACGCCTGAAAAATGGAAAGCAGTAGCAGCGGGTGAATGGATTTCAGTCGAGAAATTAGGAGTTTAGACTTCAGGACTCCAGACTCCAGTAAAAGATTTTAACTTGTGTCTGGTGTCTAAAGTCTGAAGTCCTGAATTAAGGATTTAACTATGGACTTATTTAAACTGACAGCGCATGAATTAAGCGAAAAAATAAGAAAAAAGGAAGTGACTTCCCAGGAAGCTACTGCCAGTATTTTCCAGAGGATCGACGCAGTAGAGCCTAAAGTCAAAGCTTTTGTTACTTTGCTTAAGGAAAGCGCGCTGCAGCAGGCAGAAAAGATCGATCAAAAAATAAAAGCCGGTGAAAAAACAGGCAGCTTAGCCGGCATACCTATTGCTATTAAAGACAATATGAATATTAAAGGAGTAAAAAGTACCTGCTCCAGCAAAATATTGAATAATTTCATTTCTCCTTATAATGCCACAGTGATCGACCTGCTGAAGAAGCAAGATATGGTGTTTATCGGAAAAACAAATATGGATGAATTTGCCATGGGCTCGTCTACTGAAACCAGTTATTTTGGCAAAACCTATAATCCCTGGAACCTGGAGACGATCCCCGGGGGCTCCAGCGGCGGCAGCGCAGCCAGTGTGGCTGCTGATGAAGCGATCCTGGCGCTCGGGTCTGATACCGGCGGGTCCATCCGCCAACCTGCTTCGTGCTGCGGCATTGTAGGCTTGAAACCAACGTATGGCCGTGTTTCGCGGTTTGGAT